>NZ_JARESU010000640.1:0-388 GCF_046027075.1 Paraburkholderia sp. RL18-085-BIA-A
TGAAGCAGGCGCTCGTCGCGGACTCAGGGCTGAGATCGTTGCCGATAAGCGTCGCGACGTATCGAGGCGTCGTGCAGTTGTCAGGATACGTGGATTCAGAAAGCGCTTGCCGTGACGCGCGGCGTGCCAGGGGTGCAATCCGTGAGCAACGATCTGCAACTCAGGCCGCAATGACGTGCCTTCGCCGGAAGACAGATGACGAACGAGTGCCGCAGAAGAGCGCGCCAAAAAGGCGGGACTGTTTGGCAATTGACAAGATCCAGGCGCGAGGCATCGATGCCTCTGTTGCCCGCGATCGGCAGTCCTGCCATTGGCTTACTGAATCTGCGCGTTGACGACCATTCCCCCGCGCTCCATCACAGTCACCGGCATCGGGGCCGACCGTGAT
>NZ_JARESU010000641.1:0-386 GCF_046027075.1 Paraburkholderia sp. RL18-085-BIA-A
CCAGCAAGAAGCCGGTTCAGATGAGGATTCGGCTTGACGATCTGGGCGGGTTTGAGTGGACTCGGAATATGGAAATTGTCCGCGATGCCCGGGGCGTGAGGATCGCAAGAGAACTTGAGGACTGAACGAGTACCGCGGTCATCATTCAATTCAGTTCAACCGAACCGGACAAATGAACATGGACGATAAATTGCTCCTCTACAACGATAACGAAGCCACGCTCGACGCCACATCGAAACGGAAGATAGCTGTCGAAGTCGCGCTCGAACTGATAAGGCTCGATACAGCAAGCGGATCCTCGCGCGATTCCCTGGATAGCAATTTTAGGCATCTTTCCGATTACGCCGATCGGATTCAACAAGCATTGGCGCGCAAAGAGCCGTAAG
>NZ_JARESU010000642.1:0-385 GCF_046027075.1 Paraburkholderia sp. RL18-085-BIA-A
ACGGTGGCTCGCAGGCCAGACCCATTGTGAGAACTGCGGTGCGGCCTTGAGGCACAAAGACAGCCGCTCGAAGGTGCTGCGCACCGTCTATGGCAAGGTGACCGTGAAGAGTCCGCGGGTGTGGTCGTGCGCGTGTCAAGGGACTGCGCGGACGGAGCAGCGTGTGGTGCACCCCTTGTCGAAAGCGCTAACCAGACGCGTCACGCCGGAGCTGGAATACCTTCGCGCGAAGTGGGCAGTTCATCTGCCCTACCGGTAGGCGACGAACATGCTCAAGGAAGTGCTACCGCAGGGCAAGGGCATCTCGTTCAGCGGCATCCGGAATCGGATTCTTGACCTTGGAAAACAGCTCGACGCTGATATAGAGCGTGACATCGCGCAGCTC
>NZ_JARESU010000643.1:0-385 GCF_046027075.1 Paraburkholderia sp. RL18-085-BIA-A
GTTACGGCTCTTTGCGCACCAATGCTTGTTGAATCCGATCGGCGTAATCGGAAAGATGCCTCAAATGGCTATCCAGGGAGTCGCGCGAGGATCCGCTTGCTGTATCCAGCCGTATCAGTTCGAGCGCGACTTCGACAGCGATCTTCCGTTTCGATGCGGCGTCGAGTGTGGCTTCGCTATCATTGTAGAGGAGCAATTTATCGTCCATGTTCATTTGTCGGTTCGGTTGAACTGCATTGAATGATGATCGCGGTACTCGTTCAGTCCTCAATTTCTCTTGCGAGCCTCACGCCCCGGGCATCGCGGACAATTTCCATGTTCCGGGTCCACTCCAACCCGCCCAGATCGTCAAGCCGTATCTTGATCGGCATCGGCGTCTTGCTGA
>NZ_JARESU010000644.1:0-384 GCF_046027075.1 Paraburkholderia sp. RL18-085-BIA-A
GAGGCCCATATCGTCCGCGAGGCAAGCGCCCAGCCCGAGCCGGGTGAGCAGGTACAACCATCGCACGCCGGCCTGCTGGTAGGGCCGCAGGCTGGCCTTGAGTTCCGGTCCCGGGCTGATCTGCGCCAACCCCTCTGGCTGACGCAACTCCTGCAAGATGTCGGCCAGCCAAGGTCCCGCAACAAGCTGCGACCAGTCGCGGTCGGCGGGGTCGCCGCTATCGTCGAGCGAAACACCTGCCAGAAGGCGTAGGGCCTCATTAAATGGCAGACCGGTTTTCGCCGCCTTTTCCATCGCCTCGAATCGCTTCAGGAGGTGACTGAGTTTTTTCTTGTCAACCTCGACCCAGCGACCACGGATGAGTTGCAGGCCGTCAGCGCCTTG
>NZ_JARESU010000645.1:0-384 GCF_046027075.1 Paraburkholderia sp. RL18-085-BIA-A
CAGGCCCATATCGTCCGCCAGGCAAGCGCCCAGTCCGAGTCGGGTGAGCAGGTACAACCACCGCACGCCAGCCTGTTGGTAGGGCCGCAGACTGGCCTTGAGTTCCGGTCCTGGGCTTATCTGCGCCAACCCCTCCGGCTGACGCAACTCCTGCAAGATGTCGGCCAGCCAAGTCCCTGCAACAAGCTGCGACCAGTCGCGGTCGGCGGGGTCGCCGCTATCGTCGAGCGAAACACCCGCCAGAAGGCGTAGGGCCTCATTAAATGGCAGACCGGTTTTCGCCGCCTTTTCCATGGCCTCGAATCGCTTCAGGAGGCGACTGAGCTTGTTGTTGTCCACCTCGACCCAGCGACCACGGATGAGTTGCAAGCCGTCGGCGCCTTT
>NZ_JARESU010000646.1:0-384 GCF_046027075.1 Paraburkholderia sp. RL18-085-BIA-A
CTCGCCGTCGAAGCCGATCACGTCGCAGACCAGACGAGCCAGCGCCGCGATGGTGATGTCTTTCCCGGTCCCGACGTTGAAGACCCCGCTGTTCGTATCATTGCGCAGCAACGCAAGGACTGCTGAAGCAAGATCGTCGACATGCAGAAACTCGCGGCGCGGTGCTCCTGTTCCCCACACGACCATCGAATCCTGTTTGTTGACCTTGGCCTCATGAGCCTTGCGTATCAAGGCCGCCAGAACGTGTCCTTTCTCGAGGTCGAAGTTGTCATTAGGGCCGTAGAGGTTGGTCGGCATGACAGAGAAATAGCGCATTCCGAACTGGCGATTGTACGCATCGCACATTTTCAGCCCGGCGATCTTCGAGATCGCGTAAGACTCATT
>NZ_JARESU010000647.1:0-384 GCF_046027075.1 Paraburkholderia sp. RL18-085-BIA-A
GCGGTGGCTCGCAGGCCAGACCCATTGTGAGAACTGCGGTGCGGCCTTGAGGCACAAAGACAGCCGCTCGACGGTGCTGCGCACCGTCTATGGCAAGGTGACCGTGAAGAGTCCGCGGGTGTGGTCGTGCGCGTGTCAAGGGACTGTGCGGACGGAGCAGCGTGTGGTGCACCCCTTGTCGAAAGCGCTAACCAGACGCGTCACGCCGGAGCTGGAATACCTTCAGGCGAAGTGGGCAGTTCATCTGCCCTACCGGCAGGCGACGAACATGCTCAACGAAGTGCTACCGCAGGACAAGGGCATCTCGTTCAGCGGCATCCGGAATCGGATTCTTGACCTTGGAAAACAGCTCGACGCTGATATAGAGCGTGACATCGCGCAGCT
>NZ_JARESU010000648.1:0-381 GCF_046027075.1 Paraburkholderia sp. RL18-085-BIA-A
CGCGGGGCGCGCGGGGGAGGAAGTCGAACCGGACATGGCAGGCGCTCTCAATCGGCCGCGGGCGCGGGGGCGTTCGCAGCGGCGCTGGCGCGCGGCGTGGTTGCCGCGGTGCTCCTGCTCGTGCTCGTGCTCGTGCTCGTGCTCGTGCTCGTGCTCGTGTTCGTGCTCATGTTCGTGCTCGTGCCGGTCGTGGCTACGGCGTTATTGCCGGGGCGCGCAGGGGTGTGCGCGTGGCTGGCCACAGTTGCGCGCGCAGATGCGTTGGCCGCTTTCGCAGACGCGTTGCCGCTGACGCTCGTCGCGTTGCCGGTGGCGTTATCGCCGCCGCGCGCCCGATTGGCCACCTCGCTGGCCATGCCAGCGGCAGCGGATGCGTTGGCT
>NZ_JARESU010000649.1:0-381 GCF_046027075.1 Paraburkholderia sp. RL18-085-BIA-A
TTCCTGCGGGGCGTGGCCGAAAGGGGTTTGTCGCTGGCACACACCACGATCATGGGTTGGGTAAAGCGCTTTACGCCGGAGTTCGTCAAGCGCTGGAACCGGTTTGGCATACGCACTGGCCGATCATGGCGTGTTGACGAGACCTATCTGAAGATTCGTGGCAAGTGGGTCTATCTCTACCGGGCGATAGATCGGGTCGGCCAGACAGAGGACTTCATGCTCAGGGCAAAGTGCGATGTGAGCGCGGCCCAAGCCTTTTTCAGGAAGGCCATCAAACATCAGGGCCAGCCACCGGAGACGATCACGCTCGATGGCTATGCCGCCTCGCACCGGGCCGTGCGCGAGATGATCGCTGACGCTCTGCTGCCTGAGGGGACGCAC
>NZ_JARESU010000065.1:0-48900 GCF_046027075.1 Paraburkholderia sp. RL18-085-BIA-A
TCCGTTAACTAAGTGGGTGGCGGCCGGCCCCCTCTTCAGGACGCCGGCCGCCTACCCCCTTGGCAACTCTTAACGCCGCGCGGCCGCGTATTGGTCGCGCAGATCCCGCACGCGATCATGGTTTTGCAGCACGCCTTGATATTGCCGCTCGACGATCGCACGCACGTCCACCGGCAAGTCCTTTTCGAGCGCGTCGTGATAGCGTTTCTTCGCGACGTCCTCACCCTTTTCGCATTCCGCGAGGATGTCGTAGTCGCTGCGATCAGTTACTGCCGACTTCACATCGACCCAGCCACGATGCAGCGCGCCACTCATGCTGCCGCCCGTTTCTGGCTTGCCGCCCAGGGCCTGAACCGTGTCCTGCAACTCGCGCGCGCCGCGCGTGCAGTCGTCGGCGCGCGACAGAAACATCGTTTTCAGCTGCGCGTCGTGCGCATCTTCGGCTGCCTTGCGAAAGCCCTTTTCGCCATCCTTCGACGTTTCGACCAGATCGTTCAGCACGGAAACAACGTTCGTAGCCATTCAATACCTCCAGGGTTTCGTTGATCGTGGAATCCGCCGCCGGGCCTTTACCCATTGCATGCGTTTGCGACGCACGGGTCGCCCCGCGGCGGGGTTCGTTGATCTACCCGCATGAGCCGTGCCTGGCATCATGCGCGGCCACTATTGATCGCAACCGGTCAGGGGGCGCGGACAATCTTGCCGACGCGCGTAAATGTTGCGTGCCGCATCGCGGTCACACGCCGCTGAAATGCCAGCCCATCGGGGTTTGCATCCGTGGCACGACGGTTGCTTTAGAAGCTGCGCCCGCATTAGGCGACGCACGCAGCGCACGTGTCGACGCCCTGCAAGTCGCGTGAATGATTGAAAACAGCGGGCACGCAATAACGACAGGGAGAAAACACCATGAAGAAGATCAGAAGCGCGGAATGGCTCGTGGGCGTCGCGATCATCGCGTCGGCCGCGGCGCTGCAGATTCGCGAGCACGTGCAAGTGCAGGACGCACCGCCCGCGAATGCGCAAGCGCCGATGTCGTCGTGCGGACCCTTGCATGACGGCCTCGTGCCAGCCGGCTGCGAGCAGCCGACGCGTCACGAGCGTCAAACGGAGCACACGACGCAACCGCCTCAGGGCGCGCGGCAAATATGGATGTGAAGGTGGTCGGCAACTGAACCGGGCTTTACATCAAGCGCACGCAGAAATTCAAAAGACCCAAATGCAAAACGGCCCGACAAATGTCGGGCCGTTTTGCCTTCAACCACTTCGAAAGCCGCATCAGACCGCCATCACGCATGCTTCTCGCTGAATTCGTTGAGCGGCTCGGGCGTCCTGCGCGGATCGAAATCAGCCCACCGCCCTTGCTGCCAGCGGCCGGTGGCCTTCTCGATCGCGGCGCCGCCTGCTTCGCGCAACACGCGTGCGGCGTCGAACTGATTGTCAGGCGATACGTGCGCGGCGACCAGCACGCCGGAATCGCGCGCCTCTTCGTGAAACGGCAGATGATGGCCGGCCTTGCCGGTCTCTCGCGTGCGCGACATCGCACCGACCAGCGATCCGACGTACGCGCCGACGCCCGCCGCGATCAGCGACACGAGCAGCGGCGCGGCGAATGCCGCGAAGATCGCGACGCCGACCACCGCGCCCACCACCGCGCCGATGGTCACGCCCATGCCCGCGCCTTTGGGCGCATCTTTCGCGCCGGCGTCGGTGCCGGTGTCGCCGCCGATCGGATAACGCGCATGCTGGCCACGCGGATTGACGAAGAAGAGCGTCACGTCTTCCTCGACGAAACCTGCGTTGAAAAGCTGTTGCGCCGCATTTTCAGCGGCCGGAAAAGTGGTGAATCTTGCTGCGACGATGAGTGACATAAGGCCTCCTTGCATCGTTGAGATGGCGTTTTCGGACCGTGCCGTCGCGATGCCGCGCCGCAATCGCGCGCTCGCACGGCGACCCGCGCCGGCACTACGCCGTGGCGCCGCGATCGGATTCCATGCCTTCCACTCTGAACAGTCCGCTATGCAACACTACGCCTTCTCCATGGTTCTGGTCGAGCGCTTCGGCGCAAACCGAGCGGATGCGCTGACGGCCTTTGTCGAACGCCTCCATCAACGCCGCTTCGAGCGCGGAGTCGGCGCCGAAGTGATCTTCCAGCGCCTCGGCGGTAATGGCGCACACCACCGCCTCGCCGTCTACCCGCGCCATGAAGCGAACCAGCAGGTTAGCGCCGTCGAAGGCCGGTTTGTCGTCCGGAAAATTGATCTGCATAAGGGAGTCCTCATAGGCCGGCCGCGGCAAGATCGCGTTCATGACGAGCCCTTCATGTCGCCGGCGAGTTGCTGCGCCATTGCGAGGTGATGTTTGATGGTGGGCAACGCGTGCGCGGCCGCGGCCTTCAATTGCGCGTCGGTGCCGCTCTGGCTTTCCTGCTGGAACAGATCGACCGCGCGCTGATGTGCTTCCACCCCGATCTGCTCTACGTAAGCCTGATCGAATTCCTTGCCCTTCAGGCTTTGCAGCTTGCCGACCAAGGCTGAATCCGCGGCCGGCGTCGGCTTGAAGCCCTTCTTCGCGACGAGCGTGGCCATTCCTTGCGAGAGCTTCGTATGGTCGGTGATCATCTGCTGCGCGAATTTACGCACGTGCGGATCGTTGGAGTTTTTCAGCGCGACCTTGCTGGCGGCGATTTCGGTGGCGTCCGCCTTCGACGCGTCCAGTACGAACTGCTGATCCGCCGGCGAAAGCTTCGTGCCGCTGACCGGCGCGTCGCTCGCAGGGGCATCGCTGGCTTGCGCGTAAGCCACGCCGATGCACGCCGCGTTCAAACCCAGCGCGACAGTCATCACTTGTATGGAATACCGGAATTTCATGCCCTTTCTCCCTGTTCGATGCCACGGCGAAAGCGGACTGATTCGAGGCGCGCAGTCCGACGTTCGTACCCGCGCGCTGTGTCTATCGGCTTCGCTCAAGCCGCCTTGCGCCTCGCCAGTTGCGCGATCAGCGTCTTATTAAAAGCGGGAAGATCGTCGGGTTTGCGGCTTGAAATCAGATTGCCGTCTTCAACCACTTCCTGATCCACCCACGTGCCCCCCGCGTTGCGAATGTCGTCTTGCAGACTCGGCCAGCTCGTGACGGTGCGTCCGTTGATGATGCCCGCCGACACCGGCAGCCACGTGCCGTGACAGATCACCGCGATCGGCTTCTTCGCGCTGTCGGCGGCCTTGACGAACGCTTGCGCGTACGGCAGCAGCCGAATCGCGTCGCCATTCACCACGCCGCCCGGCAATACCACCGCGTCGTAGTCGTCCGCGCGCACCTTGTCGAAGGTCGAATCGACATCGACGGTGTCGCCTTTGTCGACGTGCTTGAAACCCTGGATCTTGCCGGGCTTCGCTGAGATGACGTGTACCGTGGCACCGGCTTCCGCAAGCGCGCGCCTCGGCTCGATCAATTCGGCCTGCTCGAAACCATCGACCGCGAGTACTGCCACCTTGTAACCATTCAGCTTGCCAGCCATGCGTACTCTCCTTCCTATGAGGCGGGGACCGGGCGCATTGCGCGAAGTCGCCGCCTGTGCCGCTTGTTCATCGGTGTTCAGCAAAAGACGTGCCCATCTGATGTCTTGCGCCGAACGCTTTCTCCCGTGCGCCTTAAAAGACCGGTCGGGTCTTCGTCGAGACCGTCCTCGTCATCCGGCGCGAGCGGGTCGATCACCCGGTCGGGCTCGAGATCCTGGTCCGCCGTCAGCGTCGAATCGCCGTCGGCGGCAGCGCGCTCGCCGGTGCCGGCGCGATCCGTGTCGCTGCCGAGTTCGGCGTCGCCGGTTTCGAGCGCATGGTTGTCCAGCTCCGAGTCGACGTCGAAAACATGCCGCTTCGCACCGGCGACGTCGCTGCCGCTATCGGACGAATCGCTCGGGCCGAGCGCGCCGGTGGTGCCGGAGGTTTGCTTCACCACCTGTTGCGGCTCTTCATCGGGATTCAGCGTGCTGCTCATGGCGTTCTCCTTGGTCCGTGGGTCACCACTGCATCTTCGCAAGGACCGTTCCGCCGCATCGTCCCGCGTCATGCCGCGCGGTGATGCGGCGCGCGGCATGACGCGCTGGGCATTGCCTTTGCTAACAGCGAATCACCGGCGCCGCGCGCGCCTCATGGCTGAAACTGCTTGAAACTTCTACCTGCAACGATGGCCGCGACGACCTCTTCGATGCCACGCCGTCCCGAAGCCATGGACGACAACGCGAAACAATCCGCCCCGCTCGCGATGCCGCCGGGTCTGCGGCATGCCGACGACACGCGCCCGGGCTACTCGCGCAAGCGTGAAAAAGACGGCTTCGCCTACTTCGACGCGGCGGGCAAGCGCATCGTCGACGAAGACGACATCAAACGCATCAACGCCCTCGCCATTCCTCCCGCTTATGAGGACGTATGGATCTGCGCCGATCCGCGCGGCCATTTGCAAGCGACGGGCCGCGACGCGCGCGGCCGCAAGCAGTACCGCTATCACCCGCGCTGGCGGGAAACACGCGATGCCGATAAATACGAGCGCATGGCCGAGTTCGGCCGCGCACTGCCGAAGATTCGCGCGCGTGTCGCCCGTGATCTCAAGCTGCCGGGCATGCCGTGCGACAAAGTGATCGCCACGATCGTGCAATTGCTGGACACCACGCTGATCCGTATCGGCAGCGTCGAATACGCGCGCGATAACCACTCATTCGGACTGACGACGCTGCGCAAGAAGCACGTGAAGATCGAAGCGGGCCAGTTGCGCTTCAAGTTTCGCGGCAAGAGCGGCATCGAGCACGACGTGACAGTCGACAACCCGCGTATCAAACGCATCGTGCGCCGCTGCGCCGACTTGCCGGGTCACGACCTGTTCCAGTATCTCGACGATGACGGCACGCGTCACACCGTAGGCTCGGCCGACATCAACGACTATCTGCGCCGTGCGAGCGGCGCGGATTTCACCGCGAAGGACTATCGGACGTGGGCCGGCAGCGTCTACGCGCTGGCCGCGTTGCGGCGGCTGATGTGCGGCAGCGCGGCGCAAGCGCGCCGTCATATCATCGCGACGATCAAGGACGTGGCGGCCCTGCTGCGCAATACGCCGGCGGTCTGCCGCCGTTGCTACATACATCCCGCGGTGATCAGCGCATTCGAAGCGGACGAGTTGCAAAGTCTGCAACCTGGCCGCTCGCGACGGGGGTTGAAAGTGGATGAAGCCGCGTTTGCCGCGCTGCTCGCGCACGCGGAGCAGCGCGCGGCGAAACTCGCGCGTCAGGCCGGTGCGAAGGGCCGCAAGGTGCGCGACGCGGCGGTGGCCGACAGTATCGAAGGGTCGCTGACGACATTGCTGAAGAAATCGCGTGTGGCACGCAAAAAGGCTGTGGCGAAGGCCAATGAGAAAGCCGCACCGTCAACCGCGCGACCAGTCGCGCAGACACGCGCGGCGGTTGCGGAGCGTGAGGCAAAACGGGCGGCTCATTGAGCAAACGCCGATACAGCGCATGACGAGGTCGACTGCTCACGTCCATTAGTGCGTCGGCACACACTCCATCGCTCCGAGATAAGGGTACCGGGCGCGTCAAACTTCCTCGTCAAACACAGCCATCAGATCCATAAGTCGCGCTCGCCATCGCGTATCCCGACGGCGCGCGCATACGCATGCACATCCGCCACACGCGCGCGTTGCTGTTGATCGCTTGCACAACCACTGCGGATTCGTCCGGATCGGCGCCGGGCGCGCGCCGATCCGGACTTACTTACTCTCTTTCAACTACACCTGTTGCGACTGATCGACTCCTCGCAAAGGGCACGCTCTCGAATGCGACCATTGCGAACGAGCCCGCGGCCGCTCACTGCCCCTTCGTGTCGCTGCTCGCATTCGCGCCGGGCGTGCTGGTCGTATCGTTCATCGGCTTCTTCCCCTGTGTTTTCGACTTCGACATGTGATGCGTCTTCGACGTGCCGGAATTCATCGCCCCGGATGCGGGATCGCCACCTGCCGTCGGCCCGGCAGTTGCGGCGCCATGCGCATTGCCCGAACCGCCGGTTCCGCCGTTGCCGCCATTGCCGTTGCCGCCGCCCGCTTGCGCGAACGCCGCGCCCGACATCGCGACGAGTGCCGATAGCAGCAGTGCTTTTGAAAATTTCATCGAAGTCTCCTTGAGTAGATGGGCGGCGTGTTGATGTTCGCGGTCCGCATCATGCCGATCGTTTGCGATTGGCGACGACGGTGGCCTACGCCGTTGTCCATCCGGTGTCCAGCAAGCGCTATGCCGCACGAAGTGCTGTCCGCGCGATTCGTAGCGCCGCAAACCGTCGATATAAGGATCGGTTTTGCTCGTGCAAACTCGCCTGCGTCGCCGAAATAATTTCAAACGCGCAAGCAGCCTTTACGTGTGTCGCTCATGAGCAGGTCCCGCGCACCGCCGCGATGATCTTCGCCCAGCGAAGGAACGCGGGTTGCTCAGCTCTCCGGTACATCCATCTTCGAGAAGAGTCAAATCATGCTCAATCAGTCACAGACGCAAAGCGGCATGGGCCAAAACCAGGGAGCCCGTATCGTCGGCAAGGGCGCCGCGACCGCCGACGGCCCCGGCCCGGACGTGATGGCGGCAGCCACGCTCGACGGCAACCGCGTCATCAGCAGCGACGGCGAGGATATCGGCAAGATCAAGGACATCATGCTCGACGTCCGCTCGGGCCGCGTTGCTTATGCGGTGCTGTCGAGCGGCGGCTTTCTCGGTATCGGCGACAAGCTGCTGGCCATTCCATGGCACGCATTGACGCTCGACACGCAGCAAAAATGCTTCGTGCTGAACATGATCGCGGAACGCGTGAAGAACGCACCGGGCTTCGACAAGGATCACTGGCCGTCGATGGCGGACCAGACGTGGGCGACCTCCGTGCATCAGTACTACGGCAGCGAACCGTACTGGGGCGATAGCTACGCGCGGCGCGACGATGTGGGCGCCGGCGCGATTGCGCCGGCATCGTCGGACGCGCCGGAGGCCGGCGGACTGAAGCTGTAGTTCCCGCCCTTGCGCGGGCGTGTGCCACGGCAATGCGCACACGTCCACGCGCAATGCGCCGGCATGCCGCGGTCGCGGCAGCCGGCGCGTTTTACTGCGTTCAGGCACGTGACGCGTACACGAATCACCCACTCCGCTGTATAGCGGAAAACATAGCGCGATAAGGAGGCAAAGCCATGGCCGCCCGAAAAACCACCCGCAAATCGAAACGCCCGGTCGCGCGGGGCAGATCGGGGCGGCCGCCCCGCCAGCGGCACGCGCAGGCGCATGCCGCGCATCGCGCGAAAGCCGCGAGATCGGGCGGCGCATCCAGTTCGAGCAAGTGGTCGCATCACGTGATGGAGACCAGCGACGCGATGGATATCGAACACGATGTTTTCAAAACCGGCAGCGCCGAGTCGATCGCGCAGTCACTCAAGCGCTCGTCGACGAAAAGCCGTCGCCGTAAGGGCACGCCGTATCAGTCGGCGATGTCGATGCTCAACTTCTACATCAATCGCGCGGGTCGCAATCTGCCGAAGGAACGTCGCGCCACATTGCAGCAGGCCAAGCGCAAGCTGCGCGAAGCGTTCGGACGGGAGCCTTAAGCCGCCCCTTGGTGGGCCACGACGCAACGCGTTTAGCCGCGCGCTCCTTTCAACCGGCCGGCATCTCGTATGATCGAAACAATGCCGGCCTCGAGCGGGAATTCATGCGCGAAACATTGTGGTTTCTCATAGTCGGCGCGGTACTGGTATTCATGGGGATCGCGGCAACGACGCTGCGGCGCCTGCCCATCAGCGCCGCGATGTTTTACCTCGCGATCGGCTATCTTCTCGGGCTGCCCGGCATCGCGCTATTGCGCCTCGATATGGCAGTGGACGCGCGGCTGCTGCGCATCATCACCGAAGTCGCGCTGCTCGTCTCGCTGTTCGCAATCGGCCTGCGTCTACGCTTAGGCGTACTGGAAAAGCTCTGGACCGTGCCGCTGCGCCTCGGCGTCCTTGCAATGCTGGCGACCATTCCGCTGCTGACGCTATTTGGCGTGTACGTTCTACAGCTTGGCTGGGGACCCGCCTTGCTGCTCGCCGCGATCCTCGCGCCGACCGATCCGGTGCTGGCCCACGACGTGCAGGTGCACACGCCCGGCGATCACGACCTGCTGCGCTTCGCACTGTCCGGCGAAGGCGGCCTCAACGACGGCATCGCACTGCCCTTCGCGATGCTCGGCCTCGCGCTATGCGCGGCGCCCGCGGGTCAGGGCGCCGAATTGCTGACTCTGAAGCTCGCAGGCAGCGTCGTATGGGGCGTGGTCGGCGCGCTCGCGATCGGCGGGATGCTCGGCTGGGCGACGACGCACGCGGTGGCCTGGCTGCGCACCCGTCATGCGCAGGCGCTCGGCCTCGAAGGTTTCTTCGCGCTCGGACTGATCGAACTGTCGTTCGGCGCCGCGCAACTCGCGCAGACGTATGGCTTTCTCGCGGTGTTCGCGGCGGGCGTCGCGATGCGCCGCGTCGAACATCGCGCGAGTGGCGGGCAGTCGCCGCGCAAGGCAATCGGCACGGTCGATCCTGAAGACATCGAAGCGACGGCGGCCAATCCGAGCAAGGCGCACGCGTATATCACCGAGTCGGTGCTCGGCTTCACGATCGAACTCGAACGCATCGCCGAGGTGGCGGTGATGGCGATGGTCGGCAATGTGCTCGCCACGCTGCAAGCGCCGATCTTCACGTGGCAGACGGTCGCGTTGAGCGTCGCGCTGTTCGTGATAGTGCGGCCGGTGTCAGTCGAGCTGTCGCTGCTGGGATCGAGCGCGACGCCGACGCAGCGTCGTCTGATGAGCTGGTTCGGCATACGCGGGATCGGTTCGTTCTACTACCTCGCGTTCGCGCTCGAACATGGCGCGGCCGCCGACGTGATGCCGCTGATGCCGCTCGCGCTCGCGGTGGTCGCCGCGTCGGTGGTGATTCACGGCGTGTCGGCGACACCGCTGATGAACTGGTATCACCAGCTGCGCGGCGGTGAAAAATAGCCATTGCCGCCTCGCCCCGTCTTGTCGCGTCCGCCCGGTCGGAAACTGGAGTCGCTAGAATACGAAACCTTCGTGTTGCGCCAAGGCGCGTTCCCTTCGATGACCTCTCCCGACGATTCACGACGTACAGCACGGGCAAGCGCGGCCAACTCGCTGTTTGCCTTTCTGAAGGCGCTGCCGCTCGGCGAACGGCTGATCGAAGGCGGCTTCATGGCCGTGCAGGCGGTCGCCGGCGCGAGTCTCGCGTTCGCGATCGGCCGTGCTCTACATACCGAGCAGGCCTTCTGGGCCGCGATCACCGCGATCGCGGTCAGCCAGCACAGCTATATCGACACCCGCAACCTGTCGCGCGATCAGTTCATCGGCGCGATGGTCGGCGGCGTCTGCGGACTCGCCGGCGCGTTGCTCGGCCAAGGTCACTTCGCCGCGTATGCGGCCACGGTGGCGGTGGCGATCGTGATCTGCTGGATCGTGAACGTGGGCAGCGCGGCGCGCCTGGGCGGCATCACCGCGACCATCATGCTGCTGGTGCCGGGCATCGGGCCCGCGTGGGACAAAGCCTTGCTGCGACTCGGCGAAGTGACGATCGGCACGATCTGCGCGCTGCTGGTGGCCTGGCTGATGTCGCGGATCGAGCAGCGCTGGTTCGGCAAACCCGGTCAAGCCGGTCAACCGCGCTAGCTTTGCGCGGTGTCGTCCTCTTGCGGCTGACGCCGGTAACGCCCCGGCGTCACGCCGACGCTCTGCGCGAACGCCTTGCCGAACGCAGCCTCAGACTGATAACCCACAGTTTCGCCGATCTCCGCGACGCTGCGCTGCGTGCGCCGCAGCAGATCGCAGGCGATCGTCATGCGAATCCGCGTGAGGAAGTCCATCACGGTCATGCCCGCGCGTTCGTTGAAATGGCGAGCGTAGGTCGCGCGGGACATCGCGGCGAGATCGCCGAGTTCGGCGATCGTCCACGCGCTCGATCAGGCAGGTGCCGCCGAGCACCAGATGAAACGGCGCAATGCCCGCTTCCAGCGGCGCGTGATCGATGTCGAAGCCGCCGGAGAACAGGCAGCGTAGATCGAGGCTGGCTTGCAGCCTCGCGAGGTCGATCAGTCGGCTGAGCGTGTCCATGAGACGCGCGCGCTAAAAGTTGAGCCAAACGAGCATTCAGGATATCGCGACCCAGCGCAATATTTTGTCCCATGACGCCGGCACCCGCCGACGCGCAGCAGGCAAAGGAGCACTGCCATGTTGAACTGGATCGATTACCGCAAAGCGCTGTTCGGCCGCATCGGCGAAATTGCCAAACTGTCGCCGGATACCGTGAAGGCCTATCAGACGATGTCGAGCGCCGGCCAGAAGGCGGACCTGCTCGGCGCCAAAACGCGCGAGCTGATATCCCTCGCGGTAGCCGTCAGCCTGCGTTGTGACGGGTGTATTACGGTGCACACCGCCGAAGCGCTCAAACACGGCGCGACGCGCGAGGAAATCGCCGAAGCGCTTGGCGTGGCGGTCGCGATGAATGCGGGCGCGACGATGGTGTACTCGGCCCGGACGATGGATGCGGTGGCGGCTTATACCGCCGAGGCGACCCAAGCCGCGGCCCAATAAGCGGGTAGACGGCAGGCCGCGCCACTTCTGGCCGCAGAGTGTCGCGGCCGGGGGTGGCGCGCGGCGAGGCTTCGACTCAATCTCTCACGTCACGCGGCGCGCGCCAGACGCCGCAGCGTGCGCGTTGCACCTCGCCTCCCCCCTCGCTGCAATCAGCTAACCCGCACTTACGTCCCCCGCCGCGTCTCCGCAAGCTGCTTACGACGCCCTTCGCCCTGACGCTCCAGCATCCAGCCCGGATACTCGGCAGGCAGCGTGCTGACCTTATCGAGCTTCACCAGTTCTTCAGCGGTAAGAGCCACGCCGGTGGCCGCGATATTGTCATCGAGCTGTTCGACCTTCTTCGCGCCGACGATCACCGTGCTGACCACGGGTTGATGCAGCAACCACGCCAGCGCGATCTGCGCCACCGACACCCGCTTCGCGTCGGCAATCTCGCGCATCGCATCGATGCAGTCATACGCGCGCTCGCGGTCGACCGGCGGAAAATCGAAATTCGTGCGACGGCTACCCGCTTCGCCCTGCTGCTCGCGCCCGTACTTGCCGCTCAGCAAGCCGCCCGCGAGCGGACTCCACACCATCAGTCCAAGGCCTTCGCTGTGCAGCATCGGCACGAGTTCGCGTTCGAGGTCGCGGCCGGCGAGCGTGTAGTATGCCTGCAGTGTCTCGAAGCGCGCGAGCCCGAGGCGCTCCGCGATGCCGAGCGCCTTCACGATCTGCCAGGCGGCCCAGTTCGACACGCCGACATAGCGTACATGTCCATGCCGCACGAGCGTATCGAGCGCGCGCAAGGTCTCTTCGATCGGCGTGGCCGGATCGAAACCGTGGATCTGGTACAGGTCGACGTGATCGAGTTGCAGGCGCTTCAGGCTCGCCTTCACGCCGTCGATGATGTGATACCGCGAAGCGCCCCGCGCATTCGCGAACTCGCCGGTCTGGCCGAACACCTTGGTCGCCACCACCACCTTGTCACGCGGCACCTTGAGGTTCTTCAGCGCCTGGCCGGTGATCTGCTCGGACAGGCCATCCGCATAGACGTCGGCCGTGTCGATGAAATTGATGCCCGCGTCGAGCGCCCGGCCGACCAGCCGCTCCGCGTCGCCCTGCTGCAAATCGCCGATCTGCTTCCAGATGCCTTCGCCACCGCCGAAGGTCATCGTCCCAAGACATAGTTCTGAAACAAACACACCGGTACGGCCAAGCTGGTTGTATCGCATCGTCGAAGCTCCATCTTTGTGTTCGTGAAGGGGTGAGCGGTAGAGAGTACTGCAATTGGCGTGATCCGGCAGGACGCGCGCGGACCTCGGCCAAGCATCGTTTACGTCGATGTTTCAGGCTTCTTACGATTCGCCGGGTGGCGGCAGTGACGGTTGCGAACGAGCGCGAATCAGCCGCCTGCGAAAAATCGCGGCTCGACCGTCCCGCCTTCATGGAACGGTTCAACGTGCAAAGAGAAAATGCGGCGGCCAAAGTCTCTCGGCAAAGCCTGCAAAAACCTGCCAGACTGGCTGCTGCCCTTCGCAACCGGGCCGCTTTTGCCGCCCTCTGGATATGGCACGCCCCGCCCCCATCTACGCCAGCATGACCTCGGCCACGACTTCCGCCGCCCTGGATGCGGCTCCCGCCTGCGCGGCTGCCGATTCCGCCGCGAGCCACACTTCGTCTTCTTCGATGCACCGCGCGCTGGACGACTTCCATCCGGCGGTCGCCGGCTGGTTCCTGAAGACTTTCCCCGCCCCGACCGATGCGCAAGCCGCCGCGTGGCCGCAGATTCGCCGCGGCCGCTCGACGCTGGTCGCCGCGCCGACCGGTTCGGGCAAGACGCTCACCGCGTTCCTCTCGGCGCTCGACGATCTGGTTCAGCAAGGCCTGGCCAACGGGGGCGCTTTACCCGACGAAACACTGGTGGTCTATGTCTCGCCGCTGAAGGCGCTGTCCAACGACATTCGCCTGAATCTGCAGATGCCGCTGCAAGGCATCGCCGCGGAACTCGACGCGCGCGGACTCCCGCCACTCGATATCCGCACGGCCGTGCGCACCGGCGACACCACGCAGCAGGAACGCAACGCGCTGAAGAAGCGCGCGCCGCATATCCTCGTGACCACGCCGGAATCGCTCTACGTGCTGCTCGGTTCGGACTCGGGCCGGCGCATGCTGTCAACGGCGCGCACGGTGATCGTCGACGAAATTCACGCGCTGGCCGGCAGCAAGCGCGGCAGCCATCTCGCGCTCAGCCTCGAACGTCTCGACGCGCTATGCGAGCGGCGCTTGCCGCGCATCGGCCTGTCCGCCACGCAAAAGCCGGTGAGCGCGGTGGCGCGTTTTCTGGTGGGCGGCGCGGCCATCGACAGCGGGATTCCCGCCGACTGCGCGATCATCGACGTGGGCCACGTGCGCGAGCGCGATCTCGCGCTGGAAATCCCGCCCGTGCCGCTCGAAGCGGTGATGCCCAACGAGGTGTGGGAACGCGTGTACGACCGTCTCGCCGAGCTGGTTGCGATGCACCGCACGACGCTGGTCTTCGTCAACACGCGGCGCATGGCCGAGCGCGTCGCGCGTCATCTGACCGAGCGGCTCGGCAAGGATGTCGTCGCCGCCCATCACGGCAGCCTCGCGAAAGAGCATCGCTTCGACGCCGAGCAACGGCTCAAGCGCGGCGAACTGCGCGTGCTGATTGCCACTGCGTCGCTGGAACTCGGCATCGATATCGGCGACGTCGATCTGGTCTGCCAGATGGGTTCGCCGCGCGCGATCGCACCATTCCTGCAACGCGTCGGGCGCTCGGGCCACCATGTCGGCGGCATGCCTAAAGGGCGGCTTTTTCCGACTTCGCGCGACGACCTGATCGAATGCGCGGCGCTGCTCGACTGCGTGCGGCGCGGTGAACTCGACGCGTTGCGGATTCCACGCGCGCCGCTCGACGTGCTCGCGCAACAGGTCGTCGCCGAGGTGTCGAGCGCCGAATGGAGCGAGGACGCGCTGTTCGCGATGATGCGGCGCGCCGCGCCGTACGCGGAACTGGAGCGCGAACAATACGACGCAGTGCTGCGCATGCTCGCCGAGGGCTACACGAGCCGCCACGGTCCGCGCGGCGCCTATGTGCATCGCGACGTGGTGAGCGGCACCTTGCGCGGCCGGCGCGGCGGCAAGCTGGTCGCCGTGACCTCGGGTGGCACGATTCCCGAGAACGCGGATTACGCGGTGGTGCTCGAACCGCAGGCGATCAACATCGGCACGGTCAACGAGGACTTCGCGGTCGAAAGTCTGGCCGGCGACGTGTTTCAACTCGGCAATGCGTCGTACCGGATTCTGCGTATCGAGAGCGGCCGCGTGCGGGTCGAGGACGCGCAAGGGCAGCCGCCGAACATTCCGTTCTGGCTCGGCGAGGCGCCGGGACGCAGCGATGAACTGTCTTTTGCGGTATCGCGTTTGCGCGAAGGGATTGGGCGCGTGCTCGAAGGGCGGGATTCTGAAGCGGAAGCGCTGTCAGGCCCGCAAGCGCAAGGGACCAAGGCGGAAACTGGCGTGGCAACGCAAGTGAAATCAAAAGCCAGAAGCAAAGCCAAAGCGGCAACCGAAAGCTTGATCGCGTCCGCGACGGTGGAAACCTCGACCCAACGCACGACCGAAACTCGCATCGAACCCACGCCGGAAACCGAACCCATCCCGGCGCGCATCGACCGCGCGATCGGCTGGCTCGTCGACACCCTCGATCTCGACGAAGCCGCCGCGCGCCAGATCGTCGACTATCTCGCGCGCGCCCGCGCGGCGCTCAGCGTGCTGCCCACGCAGAACACGCTGGTCATTGAGCGCTTCTTCGACGAATCCGGCGGCACGCAACTCGTGATCCATGCGCCCTTCGGCAGCCGCGTGAACCGCGCGTGGGGTCTCGCGCTGCGCAAGCGTTTCTGCCGGGCCTTCAACTTCGAGCTGCAAGCGGCCGCCACCGAGGACGCAATCGTGCTGTCGCTGACCGCAGCCACCCGTTCGTGCTCGACGACGTGTGGCGCTATCTGCATTCGAACAGCGCCGAGCATCTGCTGATCCAGGCATTGCTCGACGCGCCGCTGTTCGGCGTGCGCTGGCGCTGGAACGCGACCACCGCGCTCGGCTTGCCGCGCTACACGGGCGGACGCAAGACGGCGCCGCAACTGCAGCGCATGCGCAGCGAAGACCTGCTCGCGAGCGTGTTTCCCGAACAGGCCGCGTGTCTGGAGAACGTGGTCGGCGAACGCGAGCTACCGCGTCATCCGTTAGTGGACCAAACCGTCGACGACTGCTTGCACGACGCGATGGACAGCGAACGCTGGCTCGCGCTGCTGCGCCGTATCGAGCAGGGCGACGTGCGGCTGGTGGCGCGCGATCTGCCGGCGCCCTCGCCGCTGGCCGCCGAAATCCTCAATGCCAAGCCGTACGCTTATCTCGACGACGCGCCGATCGAGGAGCGTCGCACGCAAGCCGTGCTGAACCGCCGCTGGACCGATCCGGCCAGCGCCGGCGACCTCGGCGCGCTCGACGCCGACGCGATCGACAGCGTGCGCGACGAGGCGTGGCCAGAGGCGCGCAACGCCGACGAGATGCACGAGGCGCTGACCGGCCTCGCCTGCATCACGCAAGCTGAAGCGCAAAGTCATGAGGGCTGGCCGGCGTGGCTCGCGGCGCTGGCCGAGTCCGGCCGCGCGACCCGTCTGCAAATCGCCGACGATGCCGCGCTCTGGTTGCCCGCCGAGCGCGTCACCTGCTTCGAGGCGCTCTACCCCGACGCGCCGCGCGCCGCCTACACGCCGCTGCTTGTCGCGCCGAAAGGCTATACCGACAGCTGGACCGCCGACGAGGCGCTGCTCGACGTACTGCGCGCTCGCCTGACAGGCTTCGGCCCGCTGCCGGTCAGCGCGATCGCGCAACCGCTGAAGTTGCCGCCCGCATCGGTCGAGCATGCGCTCACGCGTCTTGAAGCGGAAGGCTACCTGATGCGCGGCCGCTTCACGCCGCAAACCGCCCAGGAAGAATGGTGCGAACGCCACCTGCTCGCGCGGATTCACCGCTATACGGTAAAACGCCTGCGGCGCGAGATCGAACCGGTGGAACGCCACGACTTCATGCGCTTTCTGTTCGAGTGGCAGCATCTGAGCCCAGACACACGCAGCGAAGGCCGCGACGCGCTGGCCGCCGTGCTCGACCAGCTCGAAGGCTACCAGGCCGCCGCCGGCGCATGGGAAGAGGACATCTTGCCCGCGCGCGTGAAGGCCTACGTGAATACTTCGCTTGATGAACTATGCCGCGCCGGCAAGATCGTCTGGACCCGGCTCACCGAGCGCGCGCGCGGCGTAGCGGGTCCTGTCCGCAGCACACCGATCGTGCTGCTGCCGCGCGCCCAGGTGCGCATCTGGCGCGCGTTGCTCGACACGGCCAGGCCGCTGGAATTATCGGCGCTCGCGCAGAGCGTGTACGACACGCTGTCGCAACACGGCGCGATGTTCTTCGACGAATTGCTCGCCGATGTCCGCGTGCTACGGATGGAACTGGAAAATGCACTGGGCGAACTGGTCGCCGCCGGCCTCGCGAACTCCGACAGTTTCGCGGGCTTGCGTGCGTTGCTGAAGCCGGTTGCGAAGCGCAACGCGTTTTCCAGCAACCGGCGCGCACGATCGAGCGCGCTGATCGGCGGGATGGACGACGCGGGCCGCTGGGCGCTCGTGAGCCGGCGCGCCGTTGCAACGGGATCGGAAACGGAAGCGGAACCGGAGCGCGAGCCGCAGCGCCGCCGGCAGTTGCCGCCCGAGGTGCTGGAGCATGTCGCGCTGACCTTGCTGCGCCGCTACGGCGTGGTGTTCTGGCGTCTGCTCGAACGCGAGGCCGAGTGGCTGCCGCCGTGGCGCGATCTGCTGCGCGTGTTTCAACGGCTCGAAGCGCGCGGCGTGATTCGCGGCGGACGTTTCGTGAACGGTCTGGCGGGCGAGCAGTTTGCATTGCCCGAGGCGATTCCCGTGCTGCGCGAAGTTCGGCGGCATGCGAACGATGGTGCATTCGTGTGCGTCGCCGGGACCGATCCGTTGAATCTCGCTGGAACGCTGCTCGTCGGCGAGCGGGTGCCCGCCGTCGCGGGAAACCGGCTGTTGTTCCGTGATGGCGTGGTGACGGCCACGCTCGTCGCCGGCAAGTTCCGGTTCGACGCGTCGCTGGAAGCCCATCCGGCCGAAAGGGAACGGGCGCGCGCATTGCTGGCGCGAAGGTTCTAGGATTTACGCGCATGCAGGTGAGTGAATCGTCGCGTGCCGATGGCTCGCCAAGCTCGCGAAGCTCATGAATCTCATGAAGCTCGCGACCCAATACGAATAGCGGCCGCAGTTGCCCCCCAAAAACCCCTAAAGCTCTTGAACGATCGACCGTTAATGTTTATAAGCCCGAATTCCACCGCTTCGCTACAATGAGGTCAGTCTTAAGTATGACGACTGTATGCCGCCTCGCGCCTTGACGGGGACTACCGGCACACACCGCCCGGGGATCTCATGAACGACGACCAACACGACCAGGTGCTTTATGCGCGGTTCGGCACAAGCAGGCCTTGCTGGCGTCTGTCGGCCGACAGCGACGCACTCGACCTCACGCCCCTGACCGGCGAAGCGCCTGACCATGTCGCGATTGCGCTGAATCCCCAACAAGCGTCGCAAATCCGTTACCTCACGGGCGCGACGTCGCACGTCGTCGTCGACGTGCGCGTCGCCGGCGAACCGTTGCGCCTGCATCTCGTCGGTAAAAAGCTCGACAGCAACACGTGGGCCGGCACCGCGTCGGCTTACGACGACACGGAGTCCGTGGTCCGCGATCTGGCGCAGGGGCTCTGGTTTGCCGAGCAGGTCGTCTCCGAAGTCAATTCGGTCGTGGTTATCGTCGATAGGCATGGCCGAATACAGCGCTTCAACCGGCTCGCCGAAGAACTTAGCGGCATCAAGGAAGAGAACATCATCGGCACCAACGCTTTGGCGCTGTTGATGCCATCCCAGGATGATGCGGCCGCCAGCGCGAACTTCGCCGAGGTCTTCAATCGCGGCGTGGCGTACGACGTCGAACGACGCATTAAAACGGTGCATGGCGAACGGCTGTTTCTGTTCCACCATCAATTCGTCCACAGCGGCAGAGCGGACGACGAACAATTCCTGATCTGCACGGGCACGGACATCACCGAGCAAAGACTTGCGCAGAAACGGCTCACCGAACTCGCCAACACCGACGAGCTGACCGGCCTGTCCAACCGCAACGCGATCCAGGACAAGATCCGCGCGGCAATCGAAGCCGCCGGTTCGCACGACGAGGTCGGCGTGCTGTTCCTCGATCTCGACAACTTCAAGAAGGTCAACGACCACTACGGCCATGTGTTCGGCGACGACCTGATCCGCGACGTATCGGCGGCCATCGGCGGCTGCCTGAACGAAGGCGACGCGCTGGCGCGGCTCGGCGGCGACGAGTTCATCGTGCTCGCGGCGAAAGGTACCTCGCACGAACTCGAAGCCACCGCCCTGCGCATTCTCGAGCGCATGCGCGCGCCGTTCGCTGTCGGGCTCGTCGAGGTCTACACGGGCTGCTCGATCGGCATCGCGCGCTATCCGCAACACGGCGACAACCTCGAATCGCTGATCCGTTCGGCCGACACGGCCATGTACGTCGCCAAAGACGCAGGCAAGCGCACTCATCGCGTGTTCTCGCCGGACATGAACCGCCGCGTCGCCGAATACATGTGGCTCGACACGAATCTGCGGCGCGGTCTCGAAGAGGGCCACCTGACGCTGCACTACCAGCCCAAGCTGTCGCTCGCGAGCGGCACGGTGCAGGGCGCCGAGGCACTGGTGCGCTGGAATTCGCCGGAACGCGGGCAGATCATGCCGGCGGACTTCATCCGTTATGCGGAAGAATCCGGGCTGATCGGCGTGCTGGGCCGCTGGGTCATGGAATCCGCCGCCAAGCAGGCCGCCAGATGGAAAGCGGCCGGCTATAACCTGCGCGTCGCGATCAACGTGTCAGCGCGGCAACTGGCTGACCCCGCCGTGGTCCAGCATTTCACCGAGGCGCTGCAGCACGCGGAACTCGACCCCTGCCTGCTCGACCTCGAACTCACCGAGAGCTGTCTGATCGAGGACGAAGCGGCCGCGATCGAACTCATCACGCAGTTTCGCCAACTCGGCGCGCAGGTTCATCTGGACGACTTCGGCACCGGCTACTCGTCGCTGTCGCAACTGGGCCGCATTCCGCTCGACGTCATCAAGCTCGACCGCAGCTTCGTGCGCTCCATCAACGCCGACACCAAGGCGCAAGCGCTGGTGCGTTCGATGGTCGCGGTCGCGCAGGAACTCGATTTCAAGGTGGTGGCCGAAGGCATCGAAACCGAGTCGGAAGAAATGTTCATGAAGGGCCTTGGCGTGGATTACGTGCAAGGCTTTCTGTATGGCCGCGCCATGCCTGTCCCCGAATTCGAACGCTGGCTGAAGGATCGGCAGAAGCTTCGGCTGATTGCCTGAGCTTGCCGCCGCCTGGGCGGTTCAATGGGTCGATGATCCTGATTGGCTCATGCGAATTAGCCGCGCCACACCACGGCCGCGCATACCAGACAGCCTTTATCGCAAGCATGCGTTCCAACGGCGCGCATCTTCCTCACTCATGCCGACGGCCAGCGCCGCCTCGCGAATCTGCGTCCAGGTGGCCGGGTCCACCGGAATCCCCTTGGCTTCACGTTGCGCCCGTGTCAGGCGTTCGGGTTCCCCTGGTTCGTAGATGCGTTCGGTACCCGCCGCGAGCGGCGAAGCCTTCACCCAATCGATGAACGCTTCGGCTTCAGCCTGCGCATCGGGGGCATCGAATGCGGCGGGATCGATGATCACCGACAGCATGCAGTTGATGATCGCGTTGGTCGTGCCGAGCGTGTCCGCGTGCGTCGTGAAGCCGCCCGACAGCGCCCCGCCGAAAATCTCGCACATCGCCGCGAGCCCAAAACCCTTGTGCCCACCGAACGGCGTCAGCGAGCCGAACGGCGCTTCGTGCATGACCTTCGGTTCGAGCGTGGGGAAGCCCTCGTGATCGATCAACGCACCGGGCGGCGCATGCTTGCCCTGGTTGTACGCCACGCGCGTCTTGCCGTAGGCCACCGTGCTGGTCGCGAAGTCGAGCACGAGCGGCGGCTTGCCGGGGCGCGGATACGCCGCGCAAAACGGATTCGTGCCGATGCGCCGGTCCGCGCCGCCGAACGGCGCGACGAGCGGATCGCCCGCGACGTTGACGAAGTGAAACGACACCAGTCCAGCCCGCGCGCACTGTTCGGCCCAGTGGCCGATGCGCCCGATGTGATGCGCGCCGCGCAAGCCGACCGCGCAGATGCCGAGCCGTTTGGCGCGTTCGATGCCCTGCTCCATCGCCTCGAACGCGACCACCTGGCCGAAACCCTTGCCGCCCTCGACCGTCAGCACGGCACCCGCGTCCTTGACGGTTTCGGCATGCAGGTTCAGTTGCAGTTGGGCATCGGCCAGCGACGCGACATAGCGCGGGATCATTCCCACGCCATGCGAGTCGTGTCCGGTCAGATTCGCCGCCACCAGATGATCCGCGACCAGTTCTGCTTCGCGCGGCGTGCTGCCCGCCTGCTCCCAGATCGCCTTCACGTAGGCATGCAGTTGATCGGCCGGAATCCGGAGGGTGGCGGGTTGAGCAGTCGCGTTATCGGTCATTCAGTGGGTTGGTGTGAGTGACGGGTTTAAACAGTGCAGCAGTTAAAGCCCGAGCGAAGCAGGACGCTCAGGCCGAAACCCTCAAGGCGCGGCGGCGATCACTTCGGCAACCGCGGCCGTGAGCTTCTTGCCGAACGGCACGTGCAGGAACTCGTTCGGTCCGTGTGCATTCGACTTCGGCCCGAGCACGCCGCACACCATGAACTGCGATTTGGGGAAGCCCGACTTCAGCACGTTCATCAGCGGGATCGTGCCGCCCTGGCCCATGTACGCGACATCGGCGCCGTAGTGGCGACGCGACGCGTCGTTGAGCGCCGTGGCGAGCCAGGGCGCGAGGTCGGGCGCGTTCCAGCCGCTCGCCGCGCCCGCGTCGGGCTTGAACGTCACCTTCGCGTTGTACGGCGGATCGAATTCGAGCAGCGCCTTCAGTTCGGCGACGGCCTTTTCCGCTTCGATCAGCGGCGGCAGACGCAGCGACAGTTTGAACGCTGTGCGCGGGCGCAGCACGTTGCCGGCATCGGCGAGCGCCGGCAGCCCGGCCGCGCCGGTCACCGACAGCGACGGACGCCACGTCGAATTGAGCAAGGCTTCCTGTGGATCGGTGGTGGTGGGCAGCACCTGGCGGCCGTCCTGGCCGCACGCCCACGGCAGTTTCTTCCAGACGTCGTCGCCGAGAATCTGCGCGGTCGCTTCCGTTTCACGCAGCCGGTCCGACGGGACCGGGCAATGGAAACCCTTCGGCAGCAGCGTGCCGTTGGCGGCGTCCTCCAGCCGGTCGAACAGCTGCCGCATGATGCGGAAGCTCGACGGCGCGATGCCGCCGTAGCCTCCCGAGTGAATGCCTTCGTCGAGCACCTGCACTTCGAGGTCGCCGCCGACGAGTCCGCGCAGCGACGTGGTGAGCCACAGTTGATCGTAATTGCCCGCGCCCGAATCGAGGCACACGACGAGACCCACCTTGCCGAGCCGTTCGCGCAGTGCGTCGACGTATGGCAGCAGATCGTAGCTGCCAGACTCCTCGCAGGTTTCGATCAGACCGACGCAACGCGGACGCTCGATGCCTTGCGCGTCCAGCGCGGCGAGCGCCGTCAGGCTCGCGTAGATCGCGTAGCCGTCGTCGGCGCCGCCGCGGCCATAGAGCTTGCCGTCTTCGAGCTTCGGCGTCCACGGGCCGAGGTCTTTGCGCCAACCGTCGAATTCGGGCTGCTTGTCGAGATGGCCGTACAGCACGATGGTTTCCTCGCTGCCCGAACGGGTCGCGGCCGTTTCAAAGAAGATCACCGGGGTGCGGCCGGGCAGGCGAATCACTTCGAGTTTCAGGCCGCGCACCGGCTGCTGTTCGGCCCATTGCGCGGCGTCGGTGATCACGCGCTCCAGATAGCCGTGCTTGACCCAGTCGGGATCGAACGCCGGGCTCTTGGCCGGCACGGCGATGTAGTCCGTCAACGCGGGCACGATCTCGTCGTTCCACTTGCGGTCCACGAATTCGCGCAGCGTGTCGGGGTTCAGGCGTTGCGCCTGCTGGGTCGTATCGTCGGAGATCATGATGGGGGTCCTGGCGGTTCGGTTCTGTCGAAACGGCCATGATAGTCCGGATGCGGGATCGGCTGAACCCCTTCGGGCATGGATGTGCGCGGCAAGCGTCGGATCGCCGCTGCGCAGATCGACCATTCGCGCGACAATCGCGTCATGAATCGCGCATCAGGAGTTGTTCCATGCGTGGCAATGTGATCGTCCAGCTCATCGGCGCCGTGTTCGCGCTCGCGCTGTATTTTCTGCCCGCCATTCTCGCGGACCGCCGCAAGCGTCATGACTTGCTGACGCTGGCGCTCTTCAATGCGTGCGTAGGCTGGACCGGGTTCGGCTGGCTGCTCGCGCTCTACTGGTCGTTGCAGCCGAACCCGCCGAAGAATATCGCCGGCGAGGTGGTGCAGACGCGCAAGCTCGTGGGGATGCGTGCGTTTTCGTCCGCGCTCATGCTGCGCGTACAGAGACGCGTGTCGGCACGGGACCGTCCGGAAAATTGATTCGGCTGGTGCGGCCCGGCCGGGAGGCGGCCGGCCGGAGAGCGGTTGGCTCGCCTGGGCCCGCGCTCAGGTCCGCTTGGGCCCGAGTAGTTGGTCGCAGCGGTTAGCCCGAAAGGCGGCCGAATCTATCGACCGCCTGTCGGCTCATTCAATCCGTTCAAGCGGCACGGCCAACCCGTTGCCATTGCACGGAGCCGGCCGGAATCGAGCGCGGCTCGGCTCGCACGCCGGCGGGAGAAAACATCTCGCGGCGCAGTTCGCCGTGTTCGTCGAACCACTCGCAAATCAGCCAGTGGCCCGGATTCAGGGCGACCGGACCTGCATAGGTGACGGTCATGCGTGGGCCGCCAGCCTTCAACGTAACGACGTCGCCGACGTTGAAACTGGTGGCTGCCGGTGTGTGGAATGCGTCAATGGTAGCGGTCAGCATATTATTCCCCTACGGAACCGTTGAGCGTTATTTAAGTCATCGCGCCGGGATTCTCGACATTCGACCTACTGAGGAAGGACTCTGAAGTTCGCAAAGATTAACAATCTAATTTAAATGCGACAAGCGCTTTTTATTGATACCGTTTTCATGGGCAGTGGAATCGCTTTCAATCCCGGCCCGTGTCGTTTGAAACCAGGAAAATCCCTGAAACCCTGCCGCAATGCACCAGACGTGCGGCGCTGCACGATGGCACCATTTACTGCGTGCGCCTCACTATCCAGTACAAAATGTCCGCAGCATTCTTCATATCTAAGCGCGACTCAAATGCAGCACCGGTTTATCGCACACAGCCTCGATATGAAAGTTACCTATGAACGGAAAACTCACGGGTAAATAACGGGCTTGTTATGCTTTTATTTAATGCGCTCGATAATGTGCGCGAACCAACAGCTGAAAACGATTACCACCGGCGTATTTTCAAGCCGGCTGCATGGAACGGCGCAGCACCAGCTGCTGATGCCGCACGAGCAAAACGCTTAAACCGATGCACACGAACATCAACAGCGCGTTGATCGCGAGGCTGATCTGGAACCCGTGCGCGTACGCATCGGGCGCCGCACTGCCGCCGATCGCGCCGAAGAACACGCCACTGATCGCCGCCGTGCCGAACGCCGACCCGATCTGCAGCGTCGACGACACCACGCCCGACGCCAGCCCGGCTTTCTCCGGTGCGACTTCGAGCAAAACGATGCGCATGATCGACGGCAGCAGCAAGCCGTGGCCGACGCCCGCGCACACCAGCCCGCCATAGAACAGCAGATCCGGCGTAGCGGACTGCGTCGCGGACCAGCCGGTGATCGTGAAGCCGAGCGTCATCATCGAGAAACCGAGCGTGAGCACATGACCGCCAATGCGCTTGACCACCGCAGGCGATGTCAGCGGCCCGACCACGAAGCCGATCGCAAACGGCATGATCGCGATGCCTGACGCGAGTGGCGTCCAGTGCAGACCGGTTTGCAGGAAGATCCCGTAGGTCAGGAAGAACGCGCTATTGCAGTAAAACAGGAACGCGAGCACCAGCCCCAGCGCGAACGCCCGGTTGCGGAACAGTTGCAGATCCACCAGCGGATGACCGCCGCGGCGCTCGACGCGCCGCTCGGTCGCCACGAACAGCGCGAATGCGGGGACCGCGAGCGCGAACATCACGAAAGTCCATGCTGGCCAGCCGGCTTCGCGGCCGTGCGTCATCGGGTAGATGACCAGCAGCAGCACCGCCGACAGCAGCGCGACACCCTTCAGGTCGACCCCGGTGCGGGTGGCCGGCTGATTCTCCGGGACGAACTTCCACGTACCGATAAACGCCGCAATGCCGATCGGAATATTGATCAGGAAGATGATGCGCCAGTCCAGTCCGAACGGGTGGTACGTGATCAGCGCGCCGCCGCCCAGTTGGCCGACAATCGACGACAGCCCGAACACGAAGCCGTACAGGCTCATCACCCTGGTCTGCTGATGCAGCGGCACGACCGCGCGGATGGTCGCGAGCACTTGCGGCGCCATCACCGCGGCGGCGATGCCCTGCACGATCCGCGCGATCACCAGCATGTGGCCGCTGGTCGCGAAGCCGCACAGCGCGGACGCGGCCACGAACGCCGCCATCCCTGTCATGAACATGCGGCGTCGGCCGAGCAGATCGCCCAGACGGCCGCCTGTGATCAGCAGCACCGCATATGCGGACGCGTAGGCGGAGACCACGAGCTGCAATTGCGCGTCGGTGGCGGCGAGACCGGTGTGAATCGACGGCAGCGCGAGGTTGACGATGAAATAGTCGAGCGGCGCGAGGAAAGCGCCGACGAACAGCACCGCGAGCGCAAGCCCCTGGCGTTCGAAGTGCGGCGCGGCTTTATCTGCGGCTTTGCCCGAGGCTTTTTCCGCTGACACGGCCGCCGCGATGCCGGCGGCAACCGCCCCCGGACAGGTCACGGCGCCCGCGCGCGCATGCACAGGGCCAACGAATGCCGCCTGAGCGGACTTGATCGCTTCGCTTTTCATGAATGATCGTTCAAAAAATCGGCAAAAAAAAATTTAGACGAGCGCGCGCATCGCGACGTCCACTATCTCTATCAGCGCATCTTCCTTGTGGGCGACCCGCCCCAATACGCGCAACCCCTGCATCACGCACAGCAGGAAATCGCCGACGGCTTTTTCGTCGAGAGCCGAATTGAACGCGCCGCTTGCCTGGCCTCGAATCACCGACGCCGCCAGCAGCGTCGCCATACGGCGCTGGATCGCTGCAACCCGGGTGCGCAGTTCCTCGTCGCCCGGCTGCATTTCCAGCGTGGTGTTGGTGATGAAGCAACTGCGCTCGCCGGTCAGCGCGCAGGCGACCCGCGCGTAATGCAGCAAGGCGTTGCGCAGCGCCTCTTCAGGCGGCACCGGCGCGTTCAGCCGCTCGGCAAGCCGCGCGACCGAGCCTCCCGCGTAATGCTCCAGCGCGGCGAGCATGATGCCGTGCTTGTCGCCGAACACACCGTACAGACTGCCGCGCAACAGGCCGGTGGCCTTGCACAGGTCGTCGATCGACGTGGCGTGGTAGCCGTGGTTCCAGAACACCTGGCTCGCGCTTTTCAACACGGTGTCCGTGTCGAACTCGCGCGGCCTGCCTCGTGGACACACGTCGCCGGCTTTTTTCGCGGATTGCTTGGAAAGACCAGATTGCTTCATGGCGTTGATATTATGACTAACCGTTCAACAAATCAAGGCCGGGTTTCCGTAGGGAACGGCGCAGGATTCGCGGGAGCCTGCCGATCGTCACATAAAAACCGGCGGAGGAGCTTGCCCCGCCGCCGGCCTCATCGCGTGAGCCCTGCCTGAAAAGCGCGCGAACTCAGGTTTCGAGTTTCGCGTCCATCGTGATCGTCGCGTTCAGGACCTTGGACACGGGACAACCCGCCTTCGCGTCCGCGGTGGCCTTGTCGAACGCCGCCTTGTCGCCGCCGGGAATTTTCACCGCCACATCCAGATGCACCGCGGTGATCGTAAAGCCGCCGCCGTCCTTGTCGAGTGTCACGGTGGCGGTCGTGCCGATGCGTTCGGGCGTGATGCCGGCCTTGCCCAGTTCCGCCGACAACGCCATCGAGAAACAACCCGCGTGCGCAGCCGCAATCAGCTCTTCCGGATTCGTGCCGATGCCGTCCGCGAAGCGTGTCGAAAACGAGTATTGGGTCTCCTTGAGGACGCCGCTGTCGGTGGAAATCGAGCCCTTGCCGTCTTGCAGGCCGCCTTGCCAGACTGCTGATGCCTTGCGCTTCATCGCTCTCTCCTTTTTGTGCCCTGCTTCGCGCGCATGACGACCGAAGATGACGCCCGCCGCGACGGTCTCGCCCGGATGTTCGCGGTTCAGGCATCGGTCGCAAGTCCCCGAGGGGCCTCCTTCGGGCGTGTCGCGCGGCGCCGCAGGCGCGGGCGTGGACCGAACTTCATCATAGGCGCTTCCGTGTGCCGGCGTCGTGACGATCCCGCAACCGGGTGCCACAAAGTCACCTTCGAGCATTACATCAAAAACGGTAACAATTTTTCCTTACAAATCCTCTTTTTTGCCGATCTCACAAACAATAGACTGGTTTCAACAGATCGGGATATGGGATTTCACCCGATCTCTCAACAATCGAATTCCGGAGGTCATCATGAAATCGCTTCTTTCCGCAGTTGTCGTCGCATCCGCTCTGATCGTTCCGGCCGTGTCGTTCGCACAGCAGGCGAACAACGGTCCGGTGACGCGCGCAGAAGTACGCGCTGAACTCGTGGCCGCGCAAAAAGCGGGCCTTCTGTATCAGAACGACACCGAATATCCGAAGACGGTACCGCAAGGTGACACAGTGGTCGCGTCCACGCAGGGTTCGAAGGACGTTGGTGGTGTGAACGCGGGTTCGTCAGCGGCGGGCGCGTCGTCCTCGGTGCAGCAGCGTCTGTTTTCGACCTATCGCGGCCAGTGAGCTGCCAGACCGCGCGGTGGGCGGCGTAGTTGGTGAAGGCGGGTGATGTGGCAGTAGCAGGCAGAAACGCCCCGGTTGCAATTCGCAGCCGGGGCGTTTTTCATTTGCCATGCGCCCTGTGCCGTGCGCGCCGCGTCTTGCCCGCTTGCATGTTCGCGTGTTGCGCCGCGCGCAAGCCGAAGCGGTTGTTTTGCAAAAAAGCCCCAGCCGAGCCAACGCCTCGGCCACGCAACCTGCTATTCAGCAAACGGCAAGCTCTCCTGCCCCACTGCCCGCATCCCGAACACGTTCAGCGTCATTGCCACCAGCGCGTAGTAGCCGAGCAGGCCGACCAGGTTGATCACCACCTGATGCCCGAACCGGTCGACCGCCTTCGTATACAGCGCGTCCGACACGCGCTTCGTGTCGTACAGCTCGCTCGCGAAGTCGTGGATCAGCGCGTCGTCGGCGTCCGCGAAGGCCGGGCGCCGTCCCTGCCGGATCACCTCGGCGTCCGCTTCGGCCACGCCCGCTTCGAGCGCGATTGGATAGTGGATGTGCCACTCGGCCTGCGCCTGCCAGCGCGCCGCGGTCACCAGAATCGCCAGCTCCGACAGACGCAGCGGCAAGCCGGTCCGATAGCGGCAGAACGCGCCCAGGCGCTGCGCCTGCTGCGCCAGTTCCGGGCTGTGAATCCAGCCGAGAAACGGCCCGTTCAGATTGCCGCGCGGGCCGGACAGAATTTCGTCCAGCACGGCCTTCTGTTCAGGCGTGGCGTCGGACAGGTCGAAGTGAGGCAAACGCTCGGTCATCATCGTTCTCGCAGTGACGGTTGGGCCGGATGGGTCAGACGGTGCTCAGCGCGCCGTCAATCGCGTCGGCGAGCCGGCTAACAACTTCGTCGATATCGCGCTCGGTGCAGATGAACGGAGGCGCGAGCAGCACATGATCGCCGACCTTGCCGTCGACCGTACCGCCCATCGGATACACCATCAAGCCGCGCGCGAACGCTTCACGCCGGATCGCCGCGTGCAGTTTCAGTGTCGCGTCGAACGGCGTTTTGCTCTCGCGCTCCTTGACCAGTTCGACGCCGACGAACAGCCCCCGCCCGCGCACGTCGCCGATATGCGGGTGCTGCGCATAATGCTCGCGCAACCGCCCGCGCAACTGCTCGCCGCGCGCCATCACGTTCGGCAACAGCCTGTCTTCCTCGATTACGCGCTGCACTTCGAGTGCGGCCGCGCACGCGATGGCGTGGCCGATATACGTATGGCCGTGCTGAAAAAAGCCCGAGCCGCCGACGATCGTCTGATAGATCCTGTCGCTCACCAGGGTCGCGCCGATCGGCTGATAACCCGCGCCGAGCCCCTTCGCGATGGTCAGCAGGTCCGGCGCCACGCCGTCCTCTTCGCACGCATACAGGAAGCCGGTGCGGCCCATGCCGGACATGATCTCGTCGAGAATCAGCAGCACCCCGTAGCGGTCGCACACCGCGCGAATCTTGCGGAAGTACTCGCGCACCGGCGGCACCGCGCCGGCCGTCGCGCCCACCACCGTTTCCGCGACGAACGCGGCGACTGTGTCGGCGCCGAGTTCGAGGATCTTCTGTTCGAGTTCGTCGGCCAGACGTTGCGCGAACGCTTCTTCGGATTCGCCGGCGCGCTGCTCGCGGTACGCGTAACACGGGCTGACGTGATGCGCTTCGATCAGGATCGGCAGGAACGGCTCGCGACGCCAGGCATTGCCGCCAATCGCCAGCGCCCCCAACGTGTTGCCGTGATAGCTCTGACGACGCGCGATGAAGTGGCGGCGCCGCGTTTCGCCCTTCTCGACGAAGTATTGGCGCGCCAGCTTCAGCGCGGCCTCGATCGCCTCCGAACCGCCCGACACGAGGTACACATGCTCGAGCCCGGCCGGCGCACTCGCCACCAGGCGCTCGGCCAGTTCCTCGGCGGGCTCGGTGGTGAAGAACGACGTGTGCGCGTAGGGCAACTGTTGCGCCTGGCGCTTGATCGCGTCGATCACCCGCTGGTTGCTGTGGCCCAGGCACGAGACGGCCGCGCCGCCGGACGCGTCGATATAGCGCTTGCCGGTGGAGTCGATGATCTCGATGCCGTCGCCGGCGACGGCTACCGGCAGCGATTGCTTCGGTGAACGATGAAAGACGGTGGACATGGGTTCAATTCCTGATGATTGCGCCAACCTGCTCAGGCGCCGGTCGGCTCGCTCGCTGAGCGGGCAATGAAGTTGTCGAAATCGCATTGCCCGTGCCGGAAAACCTTCATCGACACACCCGCGCCGCCGATCTCGAACAGCGCCGTGGCGAGGGTGTTTTCGTCGTCGGGGTCGAGCGGATCGTCGCGGTAGATCGGCAAGCCGGATGGCGCGCGATCCTGCAGCACGTCGAGCAACGCGGCGGGCTGCAACGCGCTCGCGAGCGAGGGCAGCAACGCGTCGACGCGCAGTTGCCGGTCGCGCGATGAATCGGTGACGATTTGCGGCTCGGCCTCGTCGCCCGGATGGATCATATGATTCGCGTGGCCCGCGAGCGTGGACACGCTTTGCACCGCACAGCGCCGCGCGCTGGCTTCGACACTGAAGAGCCGCGCGTCGCCCGCGCAGCCGAGCGTGTGATGAAAGCCGCTCGCCGCCGGCGCGGTGCGCAGCCTGTGCAGCGCTTCGTCGAGCGAGCCGGCATCGAGCACGGCTCGCGCGAGGATCATTCGAGGCACGCCGGCGCTCGGCATGCGGATACGCAGGTTATTGATCGCCTTCGCGATACCGGCGCGGTTCGCGGCGAAAGTGTGCCCCGGCAGCGACCCTGGGTAATAGAAGCTGACGAAGCCAGGCTTGCCGACAGGTTGAACCTCGACCAGCGCGCAGCGATCGCCCAGAAAAGGGTCGCCGTCCTCGTTGTGCGCGATGAAGCGCCGCTCGCCTGCGACGGCCGCCAGCGTGGTGCAGCCGTCCGGCGCGTGATGGATCAGTTCGCCGCGGCAGTTCCACAAAAACACCTCTTCCGCGGACCAGCCGAGACCTGCCGCCATGCCGTCCAGCTCCGCCAGCAGCGCCGGAAAATGCGTGCGAGCCGCGTCGCGCAGCGCCTGCACGAACGGCTCGCCGCGCCACTTTCGAACCGCGCGCCACGCACTGCTTTGCTCCATGTATTCGGTGAATACCGGCCGCGCGAATTCACCCAGCCGGTAGCCGATCTCATACGGCTCGCCGCTCACCTGAAAAACACTGAACTCCCGCTTCGCCGCCACGGCTTGCACCCTTTCAACAATCGGTACGTATTTATACTGTTAAACAACATTTGTTGTCAAACGGTGCGGCATTGATTCGAATGGGGCGATCCTGCTGCACGCAGGACCGCCGCCCGGCTAAACCGTGAACGAAACGGCTACGCTCAAGGCACGTAGGCGCCCTTCGCATGCAAGGACTGCTCGGCAATCGCAAGCTGTTCGACTGCGCCCGCGCCTTCGAGTGCGAGCAGATGCGCAACCAGCGATTCGGCAATCGCGGTGGCCGCCACCAGCGACGGAAAGAACGATGGACTCTCGTGCGAAAAGATCAGCACCTTGTCGGCGTTCAGCGCGATCGGCGAAACCGCGCTGTCGGTGATTGCGATCAGCTTGCTGCCTTTTTCCAGCGCCGCTTCGGCCACGCGCGCCGCTTCGACCGAATACGGCGCGAAGCTGATGACGATGGTCGCGCTGTCGCGCTCGATCGTGCGCAGCTGCATTTCGAGCGTGCCGGCCTCGCCGTTGAGCAGCGACACCGACGGCCGGAACAGCCGGTAGCCATAGACAAGGCCGAACGCCACCGAGTAACAGGAGCGAAAGCCCGCGACATGCACGTGCGGTGCGCGCCGCAACAGCCGCGCCGTTTCCACGATCACGCGACCGTTATGCGCGGCGGTGACTTCAAGGTTGTGCTGTTGCGCGATGAGCAGATCGTTCGCCAGCGCGTCTTTCGATTTGACCAGCGAACGCGCGCGGCTCGTGAGCGGCTCCGGCCGGGTGCGCACGCGCGCGACGAACAGGTTGCGCAATTCGTTCCAGCCGGGAAAACCGAGTTGCTGCGACAGGCGCACGAGCGATGCCGGTTGCACCTGCGCGCGCTCGGCCACCTTGCGCATGGACGAGACCGCGACCTCATCGGGATGATCGAGCAGGAAACCTGCTCCCATCTGGAATTGCGGACTCAGTTCGGAAAAACGCGCCCGAATCAGGGCGGCGAGCTGGTCGAAGCTGTCTGGCATGCGAGGGTCCGGGCGAGCCGCCGATAACGATGACAACAAATGTTACCACCCGGCGCCTCGCATTCAACAGCGCGAGCCGCTTGTTTTCAGCGCATCGCTACAGCAGCGCGACCACTCGCACATCGCCCTGCTCGGCCGACGCCACCACCTTCTCGCCGATGCGGCGGAACGTGATCGACACCGCCGAGTCGCCCACCCGCAGATCGCCGATTTCGAGCCAGTCGATACCTTCGGGCAGCATCGGCTGTGCGATCAGCACTTCGCGCCGCTCGGCGTCGATCGTGATACCCAGACACGCTTCGAGCATCATGAACGGCGAACCCGCCGCCCACGCCTGCGGCAAACAGGCGACCGGATACGCGGTGGGCGGCTCGCCGCGCCGCCGCGGGAAGCCGCAGAACAGCTCGGGCAGCCGCATGTCGAAGTTGACCGCCGCCTGGAACAGCGCCTGCAGCAGCCGCACCGCCGCCGCCTTGCCGCCGTACTGCGACAGACCGCGCGCGCACAGCGCGTTGTCGTGCGGCCAGACCGAGCCGTTGTGATAGGCCATCGGATTGAAGCGCGCCTGGCTCGCGGCCAGCGTGCGCACGCCCCAGCCGGTGTGGAACAGCGTGGAGTCGAGCGCGCGCACCACCGCTTCGCCGCGCTCGCGGGTGGGCAGCCCGAAGGCCAGCAGATGGCCCGCATTCGAGGCCATCACGCGGCACAGTTCGCCGTGACCGTCGAGCGCAATGCCATAGAAGCCGGACTCTTCCATCCAGTACTTCTCTTCGACGCACTGGCGGATCTTCTTCGCGCGTTCGCTGTACTGCGCGGCTGGCTCGCGCAGCCCGCGCAGCTTCGCGAAGCGGGCCATCGTGTCGAACGCGGCGCTCGCATACGCCTGCACCTCGACGAGCGCGATGGGGCCGTCGGGGAAGCGCCCGTCGGCATGGAACACCGAGTCGTGACTATCTTTCCAGCCCTGGTTCGCGAGGCCGCCGTCCGACTCGCGCTGATAGTCGAGCAGGCCGTAGCGGTTCTTGTCGCAGACGCCCGCGACCCACTGCGCGGCGCGCTCTAGCGCCGGCCACAATTCGTCGATCAGCGCGAGGTCGCCGGTGCGCGCCGCATAGGCGCCCGCCAGCACGATGAACAGCGGCGTGGTGTCGACGCCGCCGTAGTACAGCGCAAACGGCACTTCGCCGGCGGCCGCCATCTCGCCCTTGCGCATCTCGTGCATGATCTTGCCGGGCGCGGCGTCGCGAAACGGCGAATTCTCGCGCGCCTGATGCTCGGCGAGAAAGCGCAGCACGCCCGCGGCGAGTTGCGGCTGCAGCCACAGCGTCTGCAACGACGTGATGACAGCGTCGCGGCCGAACGGCGTCGAGAACCAGGGGATGCCCGCATACGGATAGGGTCCGGTCGCGAGATCGGTGGTCAGCAGGCCGAGGTCGGCAAGCGAACGGTCGATCCATGCATTGAACAGCGGGTTGCTAGAGCGCACGCGCGCGGTCGCGCGGCGGCGTTCGCGCATGACGAGATGAGCGTCGACCAGCGCGGCGCGCACCGCCGCGCGGCCCACGCGCGGACGCTCCGCATCGATTTGCGACAGATGGCTTTCGCTCAACGCGTGCATGGGTTGCGAGACGTCGGCGCCGGGCCTGTCCGGCTTCGCGATGACCTGCACCGCCACCGACAGATAGATCGACACGCACGCCTGGGCCGGCAGCTCGACGGTATAGTCCGCGCGATCGGCGAACAGCTTGTCCGGCTCCGGCGAGAACGCGATCTGCACGTTGCGCGCCACGTCGTCGAGGCCGAGATAGCCGAGCAGCACCTCGCGATTCTCGACGCGGGCGGGTTCGATGCGGCCCTGCTTGTCGCGCTTCAGGCCGCGCACTTCGAACATGTCGCGGAAGTCGCTGGCGAACGAGATGGACAGCGGCACCACGGCGTCGCGCGTGCCGTAGTTGGTGAGTTCGATGGCCTCGTTGAGCACGGTGCCCGACAACACGCGCACGCGCTCGACGTGGATCACGCCTTCCGGCGTGCTGTCGCCGCCGAGCGGCGGCAGCGGACGATTGGTCAGATGCGCGGTAAATGAAGTGTTGTCGTTACTGACGCTGCCCGACAGCAGCGACGGCGCGCGCCCGCCGAAGGTCAGGCGCAGTTGCGAGAGAACGCGGGTGTCGTTGACGAACAGGCCGTCGTCGTGGCCAGTGATATCGCCGAGGGGATCGTTGACGATGAAGGTGTCGCCCGACTTCAGCACGTGCTGCGTGGCGCTCGCGACGTTGAGGTTTTCCGTCGGGATGAATACGCCGTCCGGCTCGGGTTCGCGGTGATCGACACCGCCCGCGAGGGACACGCCGCCGAGGGCTTCTGGCTGCTGCATCAGGGTCACTCCTATGGGTTCGCTTGTGCGTTCAGTGTTGCGTTCGCTTCACTTTCGGTGGCCGCGCGATACTGGCCGGTCGCTTCCGATTGTAGAGGGTCTGTCCGCGTCAGACGAACTTATCACAGGGGAGTTTCGGTTTTTTTGCGAGGTTTTTGTGGGGATTTCCGTGGCACAGGACGTGCAGGAGTTTTGTTCTGTCGGCAAGTCCAGGCCGGCCTGGCTTGCCGTAAAAAAAGGCCGTCGAGCAACGTACGGCTGCGTGACGGCCCCGGCACATCACCGCTTTGCCAACGGCGTGGCTTCGCGCTGCGTCTCCCCTACGAACAACTGACGCGGGCGCCCGATCTTCTGTTCAGGATCGGCAATCATTTCGTTCCACTGCGCAATCCAGCCGACCGTGCGCGCCATCGCGAAGATGCACGTGAACATCGCGGTCGGAATACCCAGTGCGCGCTGCACGATGCCCGAGTAGAAATCGACGTTCGGGTACAGCTTGCGTGACACGAAGTAGTCATCTTCCAGAGCGATCTTTTCCAGCGCCATCGCCAGCTTGAACAGCGGGTCGTCGTGCAGGCCCAGCTCTTCCAGCACTTCGTGGCAGGTTTCGCGCATCAGCTTCGCGCGGGGATCGTAGTTCTTGTAGACGCGGTGGCCGAAGCCCATCAGCTTCACGCCCGAGTTCTTGTCCTTCACCTTCGCGATGAACTCGGGGATATTGTCGACCGAGCCGATTTCTTCCAGCATGTTCAGCGCGGCTTCGTTCGCGCCGCCGTGCGCCGGGCCCCACAGACAGGCGATACCCGCGGCGATACACGCAAACGGATTCGCGCCCGACGAACCCGCGAGACGCACGGTCGAGGTCGACGCGTTCTGCTCGTGGTCCGCATGCAGGATCAGGATACGGTCGAGCGCGCGCACCAGCACGTCGTTGACCGGGTACTCTTCCGCCGGGTTGGCGAACATCATGCGCATGAAGTTCGCGCTGTACGACAGGTCGTTCTTCGGGTACACGAACGGCTGGCCGACGGTGTACTTGTACGCCATCGCGACCAGCGTCGGCAGCTTCGCGATCATGCGGATCGCGGAGACGTCGCGGTGCTGTTCGTTGCTGATGTCGAGCGAGTCGTGATAGAACGCCGACAGCGCGCCGACCGCGGCGACCAGAATCGCCATCGGGTGCGCGTCGCGACGGAAGCCGCGGAAAAAGAAATGCATCTGCTCGTGCACCATCGTGTGCTGCGTGACGGTGTTCACGAACTCTTCTTTCTGCTGCGCGTTCGGTAGTTCGCCCTTGAGCAGCAGATAGCAGGTTTCGAGGAAGTCGGCGTTCTGCGCCAGATTGTCGATCGGATAACCGCGGTACAGCAGCTCGCCCTTGTCACCGTCAATGTAGGTGATCGCCGAATTGCATGCCGCCGTCGACATGAAGCCCGGGTCGTACGTGAACTTGCCGGTCTGGCCATACAGCTTGCGAATGTCGATCACATCCGCTCCGAGCGAGCCCTGATAAATGGGCAGATCAACGGTCTGATCGCTGTCCGAGAAGCTCAGCGTTGCGTGTGTCTTCGAATTCATCTACACGTTCCTTTTACTTTCCTGTCGCACACGTGCCGGCATGCCTGAACGTCATATGGTCGCATCGCGCCGTGTCGTTTCGTCATGAGCGCAGCGGCATGCCAGGCTCCGCTTCGCATTCTACGGGCCGCGGGGTCGTTGATTGCGACGATTGACCGCAACAATGCATCTCGGCTCGCGCAACATTCGTTGCCATCGATTGTCATTAGTTGCCTGCCACACGCGCCAATGCGCCGCGCAAAAGACGCGCGCTTGACTTCACAATGCTTCACCGCACTGCATTGCCAGCAAAATGAAAGTTGGAACACTTGTTGCAACAATGTTTTGCAGCGACCGGACTGCGCGAAGAGAGGCGCATCTGCGATACTCAACTTGTGTTTTGCTTCCCCCGCGAACACATTGCTGTCTTTGGCCCGCCGCGCTACGGCGGGCCTTTTTAATCAGCCAGAAAAACAGGAAGGACCCGATGAACGCCTCTCTCGAAACGCTATTTCCGGATCACGTGCACACGGACGACAAAATCGTCAGCGCGCTGAATCACCAGGACATCGTGGTTGCGTTGTCAGCCGCGCTGAAGACGCAGGACGTGGCGGTGCTGCACATGCTCTATCCGCGCACCGACGCGCGCACGCATCGCAGTCTCGATACGCTCGTGGACGTGTTGCACGGGCACGGCCTGCATCAAGTGGCGGATCTGATCGCTCAGGAAGCGCACTATCTGTTGTTCAAAGACCCGGTGAAGGCGTGGAAAGCGTTCCACGAAATTCGCAACGACTCGCTCGCGATCGGCGTGCATCTGTACTATCACGGGCTCGTCGGCGAAGCGGCGGAACGTGCGCTCGACAAGGACGCGCATCGCAAGGCTTGAGATCGCGACGCGCTGATCTCACGCCTCGCGCGCATTCACCGACTGAATGAACCCGTCGACGTAGCGATTGAACGCACCCGGATGCGCGAGGTTCATTCCGTGCGACGCGCCGCGCACCGTCTCGCGGCGCGCATCGGGCAGCCACTCCTGCAGCGCGGCAGCGGTGCGCCGGAACATGTCGGGACTCTTCTCGCCGTCGATCAGCAGCACCGGGCAGCGCACTTCGGCCACTTCGCCGGGCAAGTACGCGGGCAGCGGATCGTCCAGTTGCAGCGCAAGCGTGTGCGCGTTATCGGTCGCCATCCTGCGAAAGCCCGGCGTGCTCATGGCCCAGAAGCCGGGCCGGCTGACCGAATCGACGAACAGTTGCAGGCCGCCTTCCACGTCGCCCGCCTCGATCAATTGCGCCGCTTTCGCGCGCAACACGTTGACCGTCGCCGGCAAATGCGCGGGCGGACGCCCGGTAATCTGCAACTGGCCGCCCGGGTCCGCGAGCGTTAATGTACGCACCCGCTCGGGATGACGCCGCGCGAATTGAAACGTCACGCTGCCGCCGCGCGAATGTCCCACCACGTGCGCAGGCCCCGCGCCGAAACGGTCGATAAACTCCGCGACTTCGTCGGCATGCCGGCTCCAGCTGAACGGATGGCCGGGCTGGGCAGCGGCCGCCGGCCAGTAGTGGGTGAGACTCACCGCCACGCAGCGGTACTGCTTCGAGAGCCCGGCGAGTTGCGGTTGCCAATAACGGTAGTCGCACAGCGAACCATGCACGAACAACAGCAATTCGCCTTCGCCGGCTTCCACGTAGGGCATGCGCAGACCGCTTTGCAGTTCGATGAAAGACGGGGATAAAGCGAAAACAGATTGATTCACGGGTGGTTCGCAGACAGCGCGGCGGCACGCGGGTTCGTGGAGCGCCTGCGCGAGAAACGGAATTGGGAAAAAGCAACCAAAGAAAACGCGTACACGTCGTTGAGTCTCGCACCTGCCGCGTATTCTCACATAGCCACTCAATGTATGCGACGGCGCGTCCGGCGCGCTGGTCCCGGAGTCGGACTTCCTGCATCAGATTTCAGCGATGGCGCTACCGGCTGCACCTGTCTAGCTGCGATGGCGGCCAAAACGCAGACTCTCTCGACCCACGCGCCGCGACGCCGACTCGCCCCAAACCATCACCGACAGCGTCCGCCGACACTCACTCGTACCCAACCTCATCGGCCCACCCCGCAGCCGCAGCCACGCCCGCGCCGCGCACCGCGCAGGTCAGCGGTTCGTCGGCGACCCGCACTTTGAGGCCGATCTCATTGGTCAGGCGGCGCCCGAGGTTGCGGAGCAGCGCGCCGCCGCCCGTCAGCACGATGCCGTTGCCCGCGATATCGGTCACCAGTTCGGCGGGCGCCGTTTCAAGCCCGCGCTTCACCGCGCCGATCACCTGAAGCAGCGGCCCTTCGATCGCCTCGGCGATATCGTGGTTGCTCAACTGGACCGTGCGCGGCAAACCGTCGTCGGCGCTGCGGCCGGTCGCGTTCATGTGTTCGAGCGGCACGTTGCGCAGCGCCGAACCGATGCTCTTTTTCACGTGCTCGGCAGTTTGCTCGCCGAGCAGCACGCCGTACAGATTGCGCACATAACTCACGATCGCCGCGTCGAAGTTATCGCCGCCCACCCGAATCGAGCCGCTATACGCGGTGCCGCCGAGCGCGATCACACCGACTTCGGTGGTGCCGCCGCCGATGTCGACCACCATCGACCCGGTCGCCTCGGCCACCGGCAAGCCCGCGCCGAGCGCCGACGCCAGCGATTCGCCGATCAGGCTGACCTTCCACGCGCCGGCCGCCTCGGCCGCTTCCTTGATCGCGCGCCGCTCGACCTGGGTCGCCCCGGCCGGCACGCACAGCGTGAATGCGGCGCGGCGGCTGAACAGCGAGCGCGGGCGCGCCATGTCGACGAATTGCCGGATCATGTGCTCGGCGGCGGAAAAGTTGGCGATCACGCCGTGGCGCATCGGCCGCACCGCTTCGAGATTGCGCGGCGCGCGGCCCAGCAGCTGGCGCGCTTCGGCGCCCACTGCCGCGACTCGTTTGGATCCGGCCGCCGCCTCTTTCTGAAAGCACACGACGGACGGCTGGTTCAGCACGATGCCGCCGTCGTCGGTATAGATCAGGGTATTGGCCGTGCCCAGGTCCACCGTCACGGAATGACGGAACAGTCGCTCGAAAAGCGGGTAATACGGCGTCGGTCTGGCCATATGAAGGCTCTGATATGTCGTTATCCGCCCATGCGGGCAGTCTGAAAATGCGCCCCCGGGCGCCGCGCGGTCCGCGCGGCGGAGGTAATTTTTCAAGCTAATGCCCTATTAACGGCAAGCAGATCAGAACCTTTAACGCCACTTTTCAATCAGGGCCGTGTCAGCCGCGCGACAGTGCGCCCAGCGTCCGCGTGAGCGCCTGCTGGCCGAGCTCGACGCCGTCGGCATTGATCGTATGGCCGATGCCCGGCAACGCATAGGCGTCGACGCTGTAGCCCGCGTTGCTGAATGCGTCGGCGGCGTATTCCAGCTCGCGCATTGGAATGACTTCGTCGTCCTCGCCGTGAATCAGCGTGAGCGGCGTGCCGTTCTGCACGACGATCGCCGACGCGAGCCGCCCCGAATACGCGACGACGCCAGCCGCGCCTTCCGCGCTGGTCGCCACGTGATGCATCGCCATCATCGAACCTTGCGAAAAACCGACGAGCGCAAGCCGGCCGAAAGCCACCTGCCAATGCGCGAGTTCCGCGTCGAGCATGCGGCGTAGCGCCGGATACGCAGCGGCCACGCGCGCCTCGCGATTGCCCTCGGTGACGTCGCGCAGGCTGAACCACTGACGGCCGCCGAAACCGCCGTCGAATGCGTCGGTGCCGTCGAGCGACGTGAACGCCACATCAGGCAGACTTTCGCTCCAGATGTCCGCGAGCGGCATCAGATCGCGCGCATTGCTGCCGACGCCGTGCATCAGCACGACGAGTCCTTTTGCGGGCAAGCTGATTGGCGCGCGCCGCCAGCCGTGTTCGAATTGCTCCCAGGCCATAGTGATTTCCTCTCTTGCTGTGTTGATTCGGTTCGTGGTCCCGCAACCCAGCCGCGAGCATACGCTGGCCGCCACGATCGCGCCGGCCAGACTGCAGCCGTCCGCGACGCCAAAATCCGAATGCAGGTATCCTTTTGCGAGCATTCGACGGGCCCGCTATTGCGCGCATCGCGCCCGCGGCAAATAGCACAACCGTCAACCGTCCAGCACGCCCGCAGCATCCCATCCGGAGAGCCGATTGAGCCAGCCCACCGCCGCGCCCGCTTCCGCGCCGCCCGCGCCACCGCCGCCGCTCGAAGGCGGCAGACTGGTTCTGGCGACCATCGCCGTCGCGCTCGCCACCTTCATGAACGTGCTCGACACGTCGATCGCGAACGTCGCGATTCCGACCATCTCGGGCAATCTCGGGGTCTCGGTCGATGAAGGCACGTGGGTCATCACCGTGTTCGCCGCCGCCAATGCGGTATCGATTCCGCTGACCGGCTGGCTCACCCAGCGCATCGGCCAGGTGAAGCTGTTCGTCGGCGCGATCCTGATGTTCGTACTGGCATCGTGGCTGTGCGGCATTGCGCCGACGCTGCCGATCCTGCTGCTCGCGCGGATCTTCCAGGGCGCGGTGGCCGGTCCGCTGATCCCGCTGTCGCAAGCGATCCTGCTCGGTTCGTATCCGAAGGAGAAATCCTCGACCGCGCTCGCGCTGTGGGCGATGACCGCGACCGTCGGCCCGATCGCGGGCCCGGCGCTGGGCGGCTGGATCACGGACAGTTACAGCTGGTCGTGGATCTTCTACATCAACATTCCGGTCGGCCTGTTCGCGGCCGGTGTCACGTGGATGATCTATCGCACCCGCGAGTCGCCTACCCGCAAGCCGCCCATCGACATAATCGGGCTCGGCCTTCTGATCGCGTGGGTCGCGTCGCTGCAGATCATGCTAGACAAGGGCAAGGACCTCGACTGGTTCCAGTCGCCGGTGATCGTGGGACTCGGCATCACCGCGCTGATCACTTTCGCGTTCTTTCTCGTGTGGGAGCTGACCGAAGAGCACCCGATCGTCGATTTGCGGCTGTTCCAGCAGCGCAACTTTCTCGGCGGCACGATTGCGATTTCGGTCGCGTATGGCGTGTTCTTCGGCAACCTCGTGTTGCTGCCGCAATGGATGCAGGAATATCTGAATTACCGCTCCGTCGATGCCGGCCTCGTGACCGCACCGCTCGGCGTGTTCGCGGTGATACTCGCGCCGGTGATGGGTCGCGTGCTGCCGCGCTCGGATGCGCGCATCATCGCGACGCTCGCGTTCGTCGGCTTTGCGATCGTGTTCTACATGCGTTCGAAGTACGTGATCGAAATCGACACGTGGCACCTGGTGATACCCACGCTGCTGCAAGGCATTCCGATGGCGATGTTCTTCGTGCCGCTGACCGCGATCATCCTGTCCGGCCAGCCGCCGAACAGGATTCCGGCGGCAGCGGGCCTGTCGAATTTCGTGCGCGTGTTTTGCGGTGCGGTGGGCACGTCGATCGCGGGCAACGAATGGAACAACCGCACGGTGCTCCATCACGCGAGGCTCACTGAACAGGCCACGATCAACAATCCCGTGTTCACCCAGCAGATCGACTCGACCCAGTCGCTGCTGCATCTGAATACGCAGTCGGCGCAAGCGCTGTTCGATTTCACCGTGAACAGTCAGGCCGCGATGATGGGCCTGAACGATATCTTCTTCGTGTCGGCGGTCATCTTCATTCTGATCATTCCGTTGATCTGGATTACGCGGCCGGCTAAAGGCGGCGGTGGTCCGGATGCGGCGGGCGCGCATTGAGCGGGGTTTTCCTTTTCACTGTCGCCGTCGCGCTCTCTTTCGCTTGCGTTTCTGGCTGCCGTCGGTGCGCGAACTCGTGCTTGCCGATTCTTTCGCGTGACAGCGCGGCGACAGCCGCGCCGCGTCAACGAAAATAGCGCGCGGGCGTATCGCCGAACGCTTCGCGGAACACCGCGATAAACGACGACACGTCGTTGTAGCCGACTTCGAGCGCGACCTGCGTGACGCTCGCGCCCGCGCCCAGATGTTCGAGCGCGGCCAGCAGCCGCAGTTGCTGGCGCCACTGGCCGAAGGTCTGCCCGGTTTCCTTGACGAACAGACGCGCCGCCGTGCGAGCCGTTACACCGGCGGCGGTGGCGAGCTCTTCGAGCACCGCGGCCTGCGCCGGATTGGCGCTCAGCGCGTCGGCGATCCGCTGGACGCGCGGATCGCCCGGCCAGTTCAGGCCCAGCGGCGCGGCGCGCAAGCCCGGCAGGCGATCCAGCAGCACTTGCAGCAGCCGATTGGCGGGTTCGTCGAATGGTTGGTCGCGCGGCAGATTGGCGGCGGCGCCCAGCAACGCCTGCACGAGCGCGTCGGGCACGAGCGCGCCGCTTTGCGCGAGCAGCGGCGCGGCGTGGGCCGACGCATACAACGAATACAGTTGCACGGCACGCGTGGCGCACAGGCAATGCAGCAGATTCGGCACGAGCCACACCGCATGGCCGGGCGGCACGACCCATCGTCCCGTCTCGGTGCGCACGGTCAGCACGCCGTCGCTCACGTGGATCAGCCGTGCGCGGTGATACGCCCGCCACGGTTCGTCCAGCGTCTCGTGACGCTCGCCGACCACGAAGACCGCTTGCTCGACGCCGTCAGGATCGAAGGCTTCCGTCATGGTGTGTGCTGTGCCGCGTTGCTTCCGGAAAGGCAGCAAGATTAGCACGCCTCGCGGGCCACCCATGCACCGCGGCTTGCCAGTAGAATCGCGGCTTCAACGGTCCGAGCCCAATGAACTACGCCTCCATTCTCGAACAGATTCATCGCGATCTGCGGCCCCATCTGGGCACCGGCAAGGTGGCCGATTACATCCCCGAACTCGCCAGGATTTCCGCCGACCGTTTCGGCATGGCGATCGTCACCGCGGCGGGCGAGGTCTTTCGCACCGGCGAAGCCGACACGCGTTTTTCGATTCAGAGCATCTCGAAGCTGTTCGCCTGTACGATGGCGTTCCGGCTGCTCGGCGACGCGCTCTGGCAGCGCGTCGGACGCGAGCCGTCGGGCAATGCGTTCAACTCGCTGGTGCAACTCGAAGCCGAGCACGGCAAGCCGCGCAATCCATTCATCAACGCAGGCGCGCTGGTCGTCACCGACGTGCTGTGCCGCCGTTTCGTGCAAGCCGAAACCGCGCTGGTCGAATTCATGCGGCGGCTCACCGGCGAGCCCAGCATCGACTACGACTTGCGCGTCGCGCAATCGGAATTGCAGCACGCGCACCGCAATCGTGCGATGGCGCACTTCATGGCGAGCTTCGGCAACATGCAGATGCCGCCCGAAACGGTGGTCGACGCTTACTGCCGCCAATGCGCGATTTCGATGAGCTGCGTGGAGTTGGCGAAGGCGGCGCTGTTTCTGACCCATCACGGCGTGGCGCCGGCCACCGGCGAACGGATTCTCGACACGAGTTCCGCGAAACGGCTCTCCGCCCTGATGCTGACGTGCGGCACGTACGACGCGGCGGGCGACTTCGTGTACCGGGTCGGATTGCCGGCGAAAAGCGGCGTGGGCGGCGGGATCGTCGCGGTGCTGCCGGGCGAGATGGCCGTGTGCGTGTGGTCGCCGGGGCTGGATGGCAATGGCAATTCGTTGGCGGGGGTGCTCGCGCTTGAATGGTTGACCACCTGCACGGGACAGTCGATTTTTTGAATCAGACGAGCGGACGGACATGGCGAGCGCGACGATTCCGGAACCGCCGCACAACCCCGCTTCGCTCAACCCGCGCGCGCGGCCAACTCCGCCAGCACACTCTGATAAGCCGTCGCGCCGATCACGTGCTCATTGCCTGCGCGTTCAAAATCGATCCACCCCGAATTGAAGCCATCGATCATTTCGATGCGTGGCGCCGGCCATGTGGTGCCCTGCGCCTGGAACAGCGCTTCCCACTGATCTCGCGGCACCGTCTGAGCCTTCACTCGACGCCCGAGCACACCGCCGAGCAACGCGGCAATCTCATGCTGCGTATAACGCTGTGGACCTTCGATCTCGATCACGCGACGCCCCTGCCACGCTTGCGCGAGCGTATCCGCGATCACGCGGCCGATGTCCGCGGTCGCGACCATCGGATACGCACGCTCGAGAGGTTGCAGAAAGCTCGGCATCACCCCGGTTTCGCGAGCAGGCGCGATGTCCCACAGCGAGTTCTCCATGAACCACGCCGGCCGCAGAATTGCGGTCGGAATCGGCAACTCCGCGAGCGCGGTTTCGAGAATGTGCACCTGCGTGATGAGACCGAGCCCCGACTCGCGGTGCCCGCCAACTGACGATAGCGCCACCACCCGCTGCGGCCTCGCTTCCGTCAACGTCTCCTTCAGCACGGCCGCCGCCGCATGCGCATTCGGATAGCCCGGCTGCGGCGCGAAGTTCGGCGCGATCATCACGAACACGCCTTCTGCGCCGCTAAACGCGGCGGCGAGCGCGTCGGCGTCGTCGAACGATGCGATCGCCACCTCGGCGCCACGCGCGGTCCACAGAGCGGCCTTGCTTTCGTCGCGCAGCACAGCGCGCACCGCATGCCCCGCATCCAGTAACGCGCGCGCCGCCGCGCCCCCCACCTGCCCTGTCACACCGGTAATCGCAAACATGATCTGCTCTCCTCGATAACGGCCAATGCCGCGTTGAAGGGCATTCTCGACCTTTCGGGACAATTTCACGAGAGCATGAATGTCATTTGTTTAATGACGAAATGGCATTTAAAGACGGTGAGTTGCGACGTGGGCTCCAAAAAAGCAGTTTGACAAACTATCTTTAGATATATATCTTAAGACACATCTTAAGACATTCACGAGAGTACCCAGAATGCGTCATCAGCACCGTTTTCCCCGTCCGCGCAATGTGGACGATGGTTTCCACACAGACCATGAGCGCGCATCGCTGCATGCGCTCTGGCACGCTTTCGCGCGCCATCAGACGTTTCACGGCGAGCGCGGCCGCGCGGAATTCGAGCGCCGCCACGGTGAGCGCGACGATTGGCGCGCGTTCCACGGCAACGGCCAGCCACGGGGCGAGCGCCGCGAGTCTCAGGGCGACGCCGCAACCCGCGAAGGCCGACCAGGCCACCTCGGCCGCAGCGACTTCCAGACGGACCCGCGCAACCACGGCCGTCAAGCGCATCACGGCCACGCCCGCTTTGCGCTGCACGCGCTGTGGCACGCGATCGGCCGTCATCACGACTCGCGCGGCGGTGGCCGTGGCGGACGCTTCGGCGGCGGCCCGGGTGGTTTCGGCGGCGACGGTGAAGGCTTCCCGCGCGGCCGCAAGTTCAGCTCCGACGACCTGCAACTGCTGTTGCTGTCGATGATCGACGCCCAGCCGAGCCACGGCTACGAGCTGATCAAGGCGCTCGAAACACGTTCGAACGGCTTCTATAGCCCAAGCCCCGGCATGGTCTACCCGGCGCTCACGTATCTGGAAGAACTGGGCTACGTGACCGTGCAACTCGAAGGCAACCGCAAGCGCTACGAACTGGCGCAAGCGGGCCGCGACTATCTGGCGGCCAACCGCGAGCGCGTCGAACTGATGCTGGCGCGATTGACTCACATCGCACGCAAGATGGATTCGGTGCGCCGCGCGTTTGCCGGCGAGGAGCCGGCCGATATCAGCGAAGGCGGCTGGCTGCCCGAGCTGAACGAAGCGCGCCGCACGCTGAAGCACGCGCTGCTGCGCCGTGACAACGCGCCGGCCGCCGAACAGCGCCGCATCGCCGCGATCCTGATGCGCGCGGCGAGAGAAATCGAAGGCGAAGACAAAGCGGATGACGCCGGCAACGATGCCAACAGCGAACCCACCGCCTGACCCCACGCCCCGCGTCTCTCGCCTGCCTTTGCACGCCTGGGACGCCCACGTGCGCGCCCGGCGCGCCGATGAACCAAACAGGAGCCCTATCCTCATGCCGACCAACGACAACCGCCCCGATCTGGCCGTCCAGCGCGTGCGTCATCCGCTGAAGTTCCGCCTGCTGCAAGTCAAACAGGTGCACACGCTGACCCCGCACCTGATTCGCGTGACCTTCACGGGAGACGATCTGCACGACTTCGTGTCCGCATCGTTCGACGACCACATCAAGGTGTTTTTCCCGGAGCCAGGCGTGGACAAGCCGACGCTGCCCGAAGCCGGCCCCAACGGCCCGGTGTTCGCCGCCGGCCAGCCGCGCGCGACCGCGCGCGATTTCACGCCGCGCCGCTTCGACCGCGACGCGCGTGAGCTGGACATCGAATTCGCGATGCACGAAGCGGGCCCCGCCGCGAACTGGGCGGCGCAAGCCAGAGCGGGTCAGTACCTCGGCGTCGGCGGCCCGCGCGGCTCGCTGATGATTCCGACCGCTTTCGACTGGCATCTGCTGATCGGCGACGATACCGCGCTGCCAGCCATCGCCCGCCGCCTGGAAGAACTGCCGGCCGGCGCGCGCGTCGCCGCCGTGATCGAAGTGGCCGATCCGTCGGCGCGCATCGACTTCACCACGCAAGCCGAACTGCATCTGGTCTGGTGCTATCGCAGCGAAGCGGATCAGCGCGGCGCGGCGCTGTTGCAGGCGGTCCGCGACATCTACCTGCCGGAAGACGGCGAAGGCTACGTGTGGGCTGCGGGCGAATCCGCGACCATGCGCGCGGTGCGTCATCATCTGGTTGCGGAACGTGGCGTCGACAAGTCGCGGATTCGCGCGGCGAGCTACTGGAAACAGGGCGCCGAGGCAGTCCACGAATCGCTCGACGATTGAACGTTCGGCCGCCGCCGGCAGCCCGAGTTGCGCGGGCGCCGACGGGCGCGCTAACGCATTGAACAGCGCGAGCCACGCGGGCAGAACGAGCCACGCGGGAAAACGCACTTCGAATAACAACTATAAGGAATCGAACGATGTACTCAATCAGCAGCCGACACGAGCGCCGCCTCTTATGGCTGCTCGCGCTCACGCAGTTCACCATTAAATTTTCTCCTGGTCAGAGGGTGTCAACTTAGGACGGGAAAGCCCCGTGGCAAAGGATCCCGCCACGGATTTGGTGAGGTTGACACTCTCATACTCTGCAACCTCATATGGCCGGTGAGCCGCGATAATGCCGCTTATCACGGGGAGCTTCCCCACTGCGACCGGCCTTCCGGGGCCGCCGCAGGCTCCCCGTCCCGGGTGCGTCGCGCCGCCAGATCGGATCGCGGCGCCGCCGGCAGGATCTGGCGCGCGGCTTTCCCACCCCGGGCGTGCAAAGGATTGACTTAGGGTTTATACTTAAGCCGTCTCCTCCATGTCTCCACATGGATTCAGGCCCGCCCCAGTGCGGGCCTTTTTTCTTTTCCGGACGTGCGCGCGTGACGGCGCGGGTATTCGGCTCATGCCCGAACTCATCAGGCGGCTGTCGGGCCAGCTCCAGTCGTTCGGCAGCGCGGAGTTATGCATGGCAATCGCGCAATCAGGCCAGGCGGGCTATGCCGCCCGGTCGGTCGAAGCGACGAGGCAACTGCCGCACGAGCGCGCCTTGCCCGTTCGCAGGCGCCCGGCGCTCACTGTCGCCTCACCACCGCAGTCGCACCGGCAAACCCACAATCCATCGCCAGCGTACCGCTCCGTCGTCAGCTGGCCGAAAACCTCGCCGCCCTTGAGCGTGGGTGAGCCCGGTCGCGACCGCCACACGCGACGCTGCTCCCGGCAGCCGCAATCACGCACGCCACCGCCCTCCACCGTCCTCAGCGCGGCAGTCACATGGCCGCCACACCGGCATCGCCAGAGCCACGCCTCCGCGCCGCAATATTGAAGCGCGACGAGATCGCCGAAGGAGCGACCAGCGACATCGCGACTCGGTGGAAAGGGCCAGTGAGGCTGCAAAGGGCGGCGGGTACGTTTGTTCATGAGAGGTAAATGGGGGGCGGCGTCCTGCTATCCAGCGTAGCTGCGCCCTAGGTTCGGAGTGACTCGGCATAGCGGTGAGAAGAGCGTCCTCCCATGACAGGCTGTAGGCGGCCATGAGGTGAAGTCGCGTCGGACAATTTTGAAGTCGCTCGCAGACCGGCGATGATGCCGCCGACTGGCCGCGGTCGCTACTGCCTGATCTTGAGTTCGACAGCTTATCCGTTGTGCGGTATTGCTCACACTTTGTTTCAACTTTTTGCAGGCGGCCAGAGCGCCCGCCCAGCAAGGCCTGGCGGCTCACGGCCAAACATGGGCACGGTTGTGCTTCCCACGGCGGCGTAAAGATTTCAAACGCTGGACCGATAAAAACTCAACAAGCGGGGGACACACACCATGAAGATTGAATCCAGCTATTACCGGCTCGCGGCTCTGCAGAACGGGGCACAACGCGCGACGAACAACAGCGATGCGAAGGGTGCCGTCGAGTCCACGCAACAAGTCAGCGCTGCGGGCGCGCAGAATTCGACGATGAATCTCTCGTCAATGTCCGCGCCGCGCACGTCGAGCGATTCGGATATCGACACGGCGAAGGTCGAGTCGATCAAGGCTACGCTGCGTGACGGTAGCTACACGATAGATTCGGGCAAGATAGCCGACGGCGTGCTCAACACCGCGCGTGACCTGCTGCAAACGACAACTTGCTGACTGGCGGCTGAACGTAGCGACACCGCCAGCAGACAAGCCACGGAGTCACGCAGCGCTGGACGGCTGCGAAGGTGAGCCTTTGGAATCATTGTCGCCCGGACTTTGATCGCGACCGCAATCACGAATCGAATGTCCGCAGTGCGGAAAGTTAAAGGACCACTTCGAGCCGTGAGGCGTCTATTGCGGCGCTTTGCCCTTAGGGCACCACGGATGGCATATGACTCAACCGCTACGACGGGGTATGCTTGAATCGTCGAAAACTGGATTTGCCAGAGCATCTCCCCGACAGCTATTTGGCGTTCGTTGCAACGATGACGGCACATCAATTTGACTGTCGGGTTGCGAACAGAATCATAGAATGACGCACAGAAAATCGGAGGGCGGAACGCCTCTCGCAAGGACGTTCCGGAAACAACTCAGCGAACCGTGTACAACCCTTCCGGCCTGCTAGACTGGAAGTTCCCCTGCAATGGAGGGAGACATGACGACCGTCTACGTCGTGAAGACCGGCGAGAAGTTCCTCTGCACCGCAGAGGACGGCGATATCGGCTTGGCACCGGAGATTAAAGAAGCCACGTCCTTTCTCTCGTATGAGGAAGCGAATAAAGTCGCGAACGAGCACGCCGACCCCGGATACGAAATCGTGGCCGTCAACGTCACGAGACGCTGATGAGGAGTCTGCTCCCAGGCGCTCAATGAAAAAGAGCTCGCAATTTAGCAGGCGCCATGCGATATGGTGCCCCGGTCGGCTGCGTCTTGAAATCATCTGAGAATGGGCTGCACTGCGCGTTGAGCTTCGGACGATGCGGTCGATGTGCAAATTGAAGGTTAGCCCTGGGCCGCCGACCCGTCTTCCACGGACGCTCAAGAATTCGGCAAGTCCTCCATAGTATGTGACACAGAGTGCGGCGGGTGGAAACCCGTCACCTTGGCCCCCAATCCACACCGCCGTTTCGGTGGCGTGATGAATACCGCCATGGGGCGACCACCATACCCTCGCGTGCCTCCATGCGCCTGGTGCCGCTCTGTCTCAGTGCGGCCAACAGCCGACGCTCATTCCCCGCGCAAAGGCATCATCCGAACGACTGGTCCAGTTCGATTGCGTTGAAGAAAGCCAAGGTCATGAAAAGTCCCGATGCCTTGGTGCGCACTGCGGTGTCGAATCCTGAGGACCATCGCATATTCTGTTCGCTCTTGAGGAAGTCCTCATAGGCTTTCTGCACTGCTTCCGCTGTCAGTGACGCACCTAACGTGAGGGCTCCAAGCACTATTTCCCCCAAGAAAGGCCGTTGGTGCTCCCCGACGGAGATGCTACGTGCAGCATGAACGACTCTACCGGGTCG
>NZ_JARESU010000650.1:0-379 GCF_046027075.1 Paraburkholderia sp. RL18-085-BIA-A
GCTTTCTAGCGCGTGAATTTGCGTTGATGTTGGGAACCATGTCGCGGTTAAAAATGGCTTTGCGGTTCTGCCTGCAATCGTACACGCCATCGAGGCTCACGATGGTGCCTCGCAGCTCCAGGCTCACCGCACGGGCGATGCGCGTCAGTTCAGGCAGCGCCTCTCGCAACAGAGGCGATTCATTGCGATTACCTGGGACAGCCAAGAACGGCGCGATCACGTTGCAGCGCCGATCGCAGAAGACGACGACCTTGTCGCCCTTCACCTTCTTGTGGCCACTGAAGCCGAGGTTATCGCCTCCTTTCTTGGCTGCTGTGGTCGTGCCATCACCGTGGATGACGGTGATATCCAGACGATTGTCTTGTCCAAGCCTGAACAC
>NZ_JARESU010000651.1:0-379 GCF_046027075.1 Paraburkholderia sp. RL18-085-BIA-A
TTGTCGGGTAGCTGGGCGCGGTCACCCGCGTCCAGCCCCCTCAGAACCGTGCATGGGTCTTTCGATCCACACGGCTCAAGCCTCTGCAAAGGCATCTCGCGACACCCGGTTTCACAACGGTATTTTCGGCAGACTAATGATTTCTACGGCAATCGAGATGGTGTACTTGAAGATTACTCGCTGCGTCCGATCCGCCTTCGGTTCTTTTCACGATACAACGAACACCCCAAGGGATGCCCGTCGTGATGGGTTCCTGACAGTCAGGACACAGGCCGTCCTGCCTGAGCCAGACGCGGTACAGCTGCGCACGGCCTTTTGACGAGTTCTGCATTTTCGTGCCCCATCGGGACTCGAAGTAATGCTCCCAGTCTGGGTCGTG
>NZ_JARESU010000652.1:0-378 GCF_046027075.1 Paraburkholderia sp. RL18-085-BIA-A
CGATGAAGGAATAGCGAACCACATCGGCCCCGAGCCGTGCGCAGGCATCCGCGAGGATGTCGGCGAAGCGTCGGCAGGGGTACGTGCAGGCCAGCCTATAAGGGTTTTGGTGCAAATAGGTAAGCCGGTTGAGAAGTTTCGTATAAGCAGGATACCTTATCGAGTGGACAGGACAGCATTCCATACAGCGGGCGCAGCGGCATCCTTGAGGCCGAGCTTCGAGAGATCGAACTGGCCCTTGCGAATTCGATGCGTCAGCTCGATGCCTGAAATCGTGGTCGCGGCGCTCCTGAACCGTTTGAAACCGAGCATGACATTCGTTCTGGATTTGATGTGGCGATGGTCCTGGTCGGGTAGCAGCAGCGCATTGCTGCGCTG
>NZ_JARESU010000653.1:0-375 GCF_046027075.1 Paraburkholderia sp. RL18-085-BIA-A
TTGCTCCGTGTGGGAACCACTGCTCACGCCTGTGCCGACGTTCGAGGCTGTGGTGTTTGCGCTCTTGAGGATGCCGTGCGGATCGAACAGAAACACGGCCGCAGACGAGTGGCCGCAGCATGCTCCTTCTTCAATGGAGGAACGCCGCCATTGTGGACGGCGGCCACTGTATCGTCTGAGGTTAATGAAAGGTGCGGAAACGCAAGGGCGAGACGTGAAAACCCTTAGGCGAAGACGGCTTTGGCTACCGGGTCTAGTCGTCCGTCGCAGATCGACCCGCAGCGGACCTTCAGGATGCCGTTGCGAGCGACAGGTAGTGGACGGATACTGTTTGCAAGGACTTCCCCCGAGAGTCAAGATCGGGGTTCGATTTTT
>NZ_JARESU010000654.1:0-370 GCF_046027075.1 Paraburkholderia sp. RL18-085-BIA-A
AAATTTCGTTTCGCCTGACCGGGCCTCGCAGCGAGGTCGCCTGTGCGATGACGCGAGAGGCGCTCGACGCGCAATTCTGGTTGCCGCCGGACGCTGACCCGGTCCGGATGCCCAGGGCGTTTGCGGACGGACGGCGCCGCCTCATTGCGGTCGCCGAACGGAAAGTCCGCCTGCGCCCGGGTGAACCCGTCAGGCTCACGGCCGACGATTTCCCGGTCAGGCGCCAGGGCCGGGCTGCCGCCGGTCACCAGTCGGTCACCAGTCAATGCGGTGTTTCCCGTCGGTCTCGCGGTGCCGGCGCTCGTCGTCGACGTGAAGATACTGACTGGTCGTCGTCAGTGACGCATGCCCGAGGTTATCGCGCACGAGT
>NZ_JARESU010000655.1:0-368 GCF_046027075.1 Paraburkholderia sp. RL18-085-BIA-A
CGCCCTCAGTCGTGACCGACTGCCGCTTGCGCGGAAAGGGCGGGGATTCCTCCTGCGAGGCGGTCACGTCCGACCGCGAGAATGTTGCGGGCAGCATTGCGATCACGATCATGTGTCGTTTCACAATGGATGCACGTCCACTCTCTTATTCCGAGACCTGCGACACCTTTCGGCCCCGTGCGGCTCGCGCAGCACGAACAGGTCTGGGTAGAAAACGCTTCGTCGACCTCATCGAACCACACGCCTGCGTCATCGCACTTGTACCGAAGCATGGTCCGGAACGTCGACCAGCCCGCGTCGAGCACAGACTTGCTGTGCTGTCCTTTCGCGAGGGCCGAAGCATTCACGTTGCCGACAAAGATTGCACC
>NZ_JARESU010000656.1:0-368 GCF_046027075.1 Paraburkholderia sp. RL18-085-BIA-A
GACCGGCGTCGCGATGCCTACGGTGTCAAAGGTGCTGAAAATCCTGACACGGGGCGGTGTGGTGGAGTCGCTGCGCGGCACGAATGGCGGTTACCTGCTGCCGCGGCCACCCGAGCGGATCACGCTGGCGGACGTGATCGCCGCGGTTGACGGCCCGATCGGGGTGACCGAATGCAGCACGTTGCCTGGTTTGTGCATCCAGGAGGCGGCGTGCGCAGTGCGCGCCAACTGGCAGAAGGTCAATCGCGTGATCTGCGAGGCGTTACAGCAGGTCACGCTGGCGGACATGGCGGGACCGACCTTGCGCGCGGTCGATATCAGCGCGATCCGCGCGCGCAGCATTCCCAGCCGCCGCGCGGGTGCGACGC
>NZ_JARESU010000657.1:0-368 GCF_046027075.1 Paraburkholderia sp. RL18-085-BIA-A
ACGTCGCACCCGCGCGGCGGCTGGGAATGCTGCGCGCGCGGATCGCGCTGATATCGACCGCGCGCAAAGTCGGTCCCGCCATGTCCGCCAGCGTGACCTGCTGTAACGCCTCGTAGATCACGCGATTGACCTTCTGCCAGTTGGCGCGCACCGCGCACGCCGCCTCCTGGATGCACAAACCAGGCTGCGTGCTGCATTCGGTCATCCCAATCGGGCCGTCGACCGCGGCGATCACCTCCGCCAGCGTGATCCGCTCGGGCGGCCGCGGCAGCAGGTAACCGCCATTCGTGCCGCGCAGCGACGCCACCACACCGCCCCGTGTCAGGATCTTCAGCACCTTTGACACGGTGGGCATCGCGACGCCGGTG
>NZ_JARESU010000658.1:0-366 GCF_046027075.1 Paraburkholderia sp. RL18-085-BIA-A
CGCGGCATCGCCTTCGAGGCGCTGGACAACGGCATCCTCCGGTGCGAAGACCCCAAGGCGCTGCAGCGAATCTGCGATGGGCTCGACGAGCGCAAGATTGATCGGCTGCTGCGCAAATGGCTGGCGCGCCTGCCCCATCCCTTCGATCGCCACGACCGGGCCGCCGGCTACCGCTACGCGCTGTCGATCCTGCAGGCTGAGTTCGCGCTGACCCAGGTGCTCGATCGCCCCGTCACGGGCCGCATCTTCTTCGAGCAGGTCATCCGCGAGAACCTGGACATCGGACGCCCGGGCCAGGTGCAGCTGATCTTCGATCGCCGCGTCAACCGGCGCACCCCGGGGCGCTTTCGCACCCGGGTGATTACC
>NZ_JARESU010000659.1:0-363 GCF_046027075.1 Paraburkholderia sp. RL18-085-BIA-A
AGTGGGGCGCGCGGAGGAGGAAGTCGAAGCGGACATGGCAGGCGCCCTCAATCGGCCGCGGGCGCGTTCGCAGCGGCGCTGGCGCGCGGCGTCGTTGCCGCGGCGCCCGTGTTCGTGCCAGTGGTTGCTGCGCTGCTGGTAACGGTTGCCGCGTCACCGGTGGCGCCGTCGTTGCTGGCATGCGCACGGCTAGCCGTGTGGCTGGCCGTATCTGTCAGCGCGGATGCGTCTGCTGATTTCGCTGCGGACTTACCCGCGACGTTGACCCCATTGCCGGTTGCGGCGTTGTTGCGGGCCTGCGCGCGGTTGGCCGCATGGCTGGACGCATGGCTGGCCGCACTTGCCGGCACGGAGGCATCTGCA
>NZ_JARESU010000066.1:0-47101 GCF_046027075.1 Paraburkholderia sp. RL18-085-BIA-A
ACCATCATTTATCCGCAGTTGCGCGACTTCATCCTCGAGTACAACAAGGCGGCGAAGGTGGTGAAGGAAAAGGCTGAAGCCTGATCTAATTACCGCGCGCGCAGCAGTTGATCGACCACAACGGCCTCTCTGGAGGCCGTTGTTGTTTGTAGATCACGTCTGGTTTTTGATGCGTGCTCTGGATGCGTGTTCGTGAGCGGCGCCAGTTGGCAACGCGCCCACGCCACCCGCCTACTTGCGCAACAGATACGCGAGCAGCAGCTCGGTGTTCATCTGAATCACTTCACTGCGCTCGGCGGCACTGCTGAAATCGCGGCCGAGCGTCGCTTCGAGCGTGAAACGGTTCGACACGATGTAGTAGCCCATCCCCGACAGCGTCACGTAAAAGCGCAACGGATCGACATTGGTGCGAAACAGCCCCGCCCGTTGCCCGCGTTCGAGAATACCGCCGAGCGTGGCGACGATCGGCGAGATCATTTCGCGGATACGCGTCGACTTCTGCATGTAGCGTGCTTCATGCAGGTTCTCGTTGTTGATGAGCCGCAGCAGCTCGGGATGATCGCGGTAGTAATCCCAAACAAAATGCGCAAGACGCGTAACGGCCTCGACCGGCGCGACGCCATTCAGTTCGAGCGTGCGTTCCGCTTCGTTGAGCGCGCTGAATGCGTGCTCGAGTACCGCAGTGAATAGCTGCTCCTTGCTACCGAAGTAGTAATAGAGCATGCGTTCATTCGTTTCCGCGCGGCGAGCAATCTGATCGACGCGCGCGCCGAATAGCCCACCATTCGCAAACTCTTCTGCCGCCGCAAGCAGAATGCGGCGCCTCGTGCCTTCAGGATCTCTTTTGATTTTCGGCTGATTCATGGTGGCATCGTCTTCGTGAGCCGCGTTATCCGGATCGCGCCGCCGGCCTCTCCTCGGGCCTTGCACCGACAGCGTTGAACGGGCGCGCCATGGTTGGGGGACACCCTTTTCTGCGGTCTTTCGAAAAAGCGCTTCGATTATGGCACATGGATTGCGGATGGCAATTGGGGAAATCGGCGATAATGTGGCATTTAGTTCAAGCTGTGCGGCCGCAAGGCAGGCCCCCACGTCGTGACCGTGACAGATATCAAAATACTGGCAGATCGCATCGAAGATCTGCTGCCCCAAACGCAATGCACCAAATGCGGTTATCCCGCATGCCGTCCTTATGCCGAAGCGGTCGCGAACGGCGAAGCCAATTACAACCAATGCCCGCCGGGTGGTGCCGAAGGTATCGCACGTCTCGCCGCGCTGCTCGGCAAACCGGTGATTCCGCTGAATTCCGCCAATGGCGTCGAACGGCCGCGTCCTTTGGCGGTTATCGACGAACAGGTTTGCATCGGCTGCACGTTGTGCATGCAGGCGTGTCCGGTCGATGCAATAGTTGGCGCACCGAAACAGATGCACACGGTAATCGCCGAACTCTGCACCGGCTGCGATTTGTGCGTGCCGCCATGTCCGGTCGACTGCATTTCGATGCCGCCGGTCACGGGCGAAGCAACCGGCTGGGACGCATGGAGCCAGAGCCAGGCCGACGCGGCGCGCGCGCGCCATGACCGGCGCGAAGCGCGTCTTGCGCGCGAGCGCGAAGCCGCCGAAGCGCGTGCCGCGGCCCGCCGCGCCGTCGGCAGCGCCGCTCTTCCGGAGGCCCAAACGGTGCAGACGGATACCGCGCCCGTCACGGATGACGCCGAAGCGAAGAAGCGCGCGATCATCCAGGCCGCGCTCGAACGCGCTCGCAAGAAGAAAGAAGAGTTGGCCGCCAAAGGCCACGGGCCGTTGAACACTGAGCGTGTCAGCGCCGACGTGCAGGCGCAGATCGACGCCGCCGAAGCGCGCCGCCGCCGTCTCGGACTTGCCGCCGACGACAACGACGGTTCGTCCAACCCTCGCTAAACGCACCCGCACGCACCCACACGCTCCGCATGAACGCGAACAAACGCCGCGCCATCTACGAAACGCTCCAGAGTCTGAACCCGCATCCGACGACCGAGCTCGAGTACACGACACCGTTCGAACTGCTGATCGCCGTGCTGTTGTCCGCGCAGGCCACGGACGTGTCGGTCAACAAGGCAATGCGCAAGATGTTCCCGGTCGCGAATACGCCGCAGCAGGTGTTCGATCTCGGCGAAGAAGGCGTCGCCGACTACATCAAGACGATCGGCCTTTACCGGACCAAGGCGAAGAACGTCATCGCGACCTGCCGCATTCTGCTCGACCAGTACGGCGGCGAAGTACCCGAGGACCGTGAAGCGCTCGAAAGCCTGCCGGGGGTAGGCCGCAAAACGGCCAACGTGATCCTGAACACGGCGTTCGGTCATCCGACCATCGCGGTGGACACGCACATCTTTCGGGTTGCCAATCGAACCGGGCTCGCGCCCGGCAAGGACGTTCGCGCAGTCGAAGCCGCGCTGGAGAAATTCACCCCCGCCGAGTTCAGGCAGGATGCGCACCACTGGCTGATTCTGCACGGCCGCTATGTCTGCAAAGCGCGCCGGCCCGAGTGCTGGCATTGCGTGATCGAGCCGCTGTGCGAATTCCGGCCGAAGACGCCGCCGCCGGATCTCTGAGCGCGCGGGCCGCCAGCAGGCCGCGCGGCCCCGGCGTAAAATGCTCGCCTGCGCTTGCCTCGCACGCCCCACTCCAACGCACCGGTTCCACGATGTTCAATCCCAGCCGCGACGAAGTTCGTCTTTTTTTCACCGACGCCTGGCGCAAGCAGCGTCAAGGCGAGATTCTGACGCCGCTCGAGGCGATTGCCGCCGACTGGATCATCGAGCATCCCGAATATCATGCCGACCTGAGCGATACTGACGCCGCCAAGGCGCAGGACTACTCGCCCGAGCGCGGGCAGACCAATCCGTTCCTGCATCTGTCGATGCATCTGGCGATCAGCGAACAGCTGTCGATCGACCAGCCGCCCGGCATTCGCGCAGCGCACGAGCGGCTCGCCGCCCGCCTCGGTTCGACGCACGAAGCGCAGCACGCGATCATGGACTGCCTCGGCGAAACCATCTGGGAAGCGCAGCGCACTGGCACGCCGCCGGACACGGATGCCTATTTGCAGCGGATCGAGCGGCGCGCCACGCGCGATTGAGCGCTTAGCCACGGGCCGCCCGAAAGCGCCTCGACTCATAGCGGATTACCCGAAGCCGCTCGCCTCACAACGGACCGCCCAAAACAAAACACCCCGCCGAGGCGGGGTGTCATTCAATTCAATCCGGATGCGGCGCGCTTATTTCTTCTGCACCAGGTCGCCGCTCAGCGATTCGACATAAGCCGCGATGTCTTTCATATCACTTTGCGACAGGCTCTGCACCTGCGCCTGCATGATCGCGTTGTTGCGGCCGAGGTGCGGGTTGCCGACGCCCATCTGGTACTGGCGCAGCGCCCAGTAGATGTAGTCGGCGTGCTGACCGGCGAGCTTCGGATACTCCGGGACCACCGGCTTGTTCAGGTTCACGCCGTGACAGGCCGCGCAGTTGTGGCTGTCGGCCAGCACCTTGCCGTTGCCGGCGTCGGCGGCGTGCGCGACGTCCGCTGCAACCAGACCGATCACTGCCGCCGACGCGCATGCAGCCTTGAACACCGTGTGGAGTGTCTGTTGGGGCTTAATCATGAATTCTCCTATCCCGCGAATATTGATAGCCGGGTGACCGACGCCGATCACTTGTCGGGATTGTTTTTCGAAGAGGAATTTTGCGCCGCGTAGTAGGCAGCGATGTCGGCGATGTCCTGGTCCGACAGCGAGACGGCGATGGCATGCATCGTATCGAAATGGCGGTCGCCCTTCTTGTAGCCGCGCAGGGCATTTTCCAGGTACGTCTGATTCTGGCCGCCAAGCATCGGCACGCGATAAACCTCGGGGTAAGCCGTGCGGTACTCAGGGATGCCGTGGCAGCCAATACACATCGCGACCTTGTCCTGGCCCGCCTTGGCGTTGCCGACGACATCCGCTGCCTGCGCGCTGGCCGCAAAGCCCGCGAGCACCGACAACGCTGCGATCACGACATGTTTGCCGACGAATTTATTCATAGCAGGTAACCTGGCTTGAGGGGAACGGGCGCCCAAAAAGGCAACGGCCCGCGCCGTTCTTCTTATAGGGTAGCCACGCAGGCCAAAAAAATCGGGCTAATTGTACCGCGACGCCGCGCCGAACGTCCACAGCGCGGGGCCAGCGGCCCACCCGCCGACTGCAAAGCCCCGGCCCGCGCCACTCTACTGCTGCACGGCCGCCACGCGAGGCCTGGCCGATGCGCGGGCGCCCGGTCCGCCAAGCCCGACTCCGACACAACTCGACGCGGCAAGCCCGGCGCGAGCAAGCGCCTGGCGCACCGTGCGAACACCAAACGGGCACACCATCCGCTCGTGTCCATCACATGCAACGCGCTGCGCCACACGCGCTCGCCGTGCGGCAACCCGGGCGACGCCGCGGCTCACACCATACGCGAGCCGGTTTCAGGCCAACAGGCCTTCTGACTTATACTGGGTTTTTTCCCGACCACGAGCACCTCGCCATGCGTTTCGAAGGCTCATCGCAGTACGTCGCCACCGACGACCTCAAGCTCGCGGTCAACGCCGCGATGACGCTGAAGCGTCCCTTGCTGATCAAGGGCGAACCGGGCACGGGCAAGACCATGCTCGCCGAAGAGGTCGCCGCCGCACTCGGCATGCCGCTGCTGCAGTGGCATATCAAGTCCACCACCAAGGCCCAGCAGGGTCTGTACGAATACGACGCCGTCTCGCGGCTGCGCGATTCGCAGCTCGGCGACGAGCGCGTCAAGGAAATCCGCAACTACATCGTCAAGGGCGTGCTGTGGCAGGCATTCGAGTCGGACCAGCAAACCGTGCTGCTGATCGACGAGATCGACAAGGCCGACATCGAATTCCCGAACGACTTGCTGCGCGAACTCGACCGCATGGAGTTCTACGTGTACGAGACCCACGAGCTGGTGTGCGCCAAACAGCGCCCGCTCGTGATCATCACGTCGAACAACGAGAAGGAGCTGCCCGACGCGTTCCTGCGCCGCTGCTTTTTCCACTACATCAAGTTTCCCGACCCGCTCACCATGCAGCAGATCGTCGAGGTGCACTACCCCGGCATCAAGAAGGAACTGCTCGCCGCGGCAATGCAGAGCTTCTTCGAACTGCGCAACGTCGCGGGGCTGAAGAAGAAGCCATCCACCTCGGAGCTGCTCGACTGGCTCAAGCTGCTGCTCGCCGAAGACATTCCGCCCGAAGCGCTGCGCTCGTCGGACCAGAAGCAGATCATCCCGCCGCTGCACGGCGCGCTGCTGAAGAACGAACAGGACGTGAGCCTGTTCGAGCGGCTGATCTTCATGAACCGCAACAACCGTTGAGCGACCGCGAGGCAGCCGCCGGTCGAGTGACGGCTCGAGTCACAGCTTAACTCGCAGATTGACTCACGACCCGCGGCCCCGCGCGCCGCATCGACCATTCGCCGCTGAAGGGGACACAGCATGCTGATCGACTTCTTCTATTCGCTGCGCGCCGCCAAACTGCCGGTGTCGGTGAAGGAATACCTGACGCTGCTCGAAGCGCTCAAGGCCAACGTGATCGCGCCGTCGCTCGACGACTTCTACTATCTCGCGCGCATCACGCTGGTCAAGGACGAACAGTATTTCGACAAGTTCGACCAGGCGTTCGGCGCGTATTTCAACGGTGTCGCGGTAGCCTCGGAGCCGGCGTTCGACGTACCGCTCGACTGGCTGAAGAAGAAGCTGCAGCGCGACCTGTCGCCGGAAGAAAAAGCGCAGATCGAAGCGATGGGCGGCCTCGACAAGCTGATGGAGCGTCTCAAGGAACTGTTCGACGAACAGAAGGGGCGCCACGAAGGCGGCAGCAAATGGATCGGCACGGGCGGCACGTCACCGTTCGGCAATGGCGGCTACAACCCGGAAGGCGTGCGCATCGGCGGCGATGCGGCGGGCAACCGCACCGCCGTGAAGGTCTGGGAAGCACGCGCGTATCGCGACTACGACGACCAGGTGGAAATCGGCACGCGCAACATCAAGGTCGCGCTGCGCCGCCTGCGCCGCTTCGCGCGCGAAGGCGCCGCCGAAGAACTGGACCTGCCCGACACGATCCGCAGCACCGCCGCGAATGCCGGCTGGCTCGACCTGAAGATGGTGCCCGAGCGGCATAACAAGGTGAAAGTGCTGATGCTGCTCGATGTGGGCGGCTCGATGGACGATCACATCAAGCGCACTGAAGAGCTGTTCTCCGCCGCGAAGGCCGAGTTCAAGCATCTCGAGTTTTATTACTTCCACAACTGCGTGTACGACTTCCTGTGGAAGAACAATCGCCGCCGTCACGCCGAGCGCATGCCGACATGGGACGTGCTGCACAAGTTCGCGTCCGACTACAAGCTGATCTTCGTCGGCGACGCGACCATGAGCCCCTACGAAGTGCTGCAACCGGGCGGCTCGGTCGAATACAACAACGCCGAAGCCGGCGCGGTGTGGCTGCGCCGGCTCGCGGATCACTTCCCGCATCACGCATGGCTCAATCCCGAACCGGAAGGTTTGTGGGCGTACCGGCAATCGGTCAGCGCGATCCGCGAAGTGCTCGGACACCGCATGTATCCGCTCACGCTCGCCGGGCTGGAGACCGCGATGCGCATGCTGAGCAAATAACCCTGTTACATCGCTGTCAGGCACTACCCTCAACTATAAGAAAGCATCTGCATGAGTCCTTCTTCATCGCCCGAGTTGTCCCCGGCCGCGACGCCGTCCAGGCGCCTCAATCCGATCGCCGACACCTCGCTCTCCACCATCGTCGCCGGCTTCGTCGCGATGATGACGGGCTACACCAGTTCGCTCGTTCTGATGTTCCAGGCGGGCCAGGCCGCGCACCTGAGCAACGCGCAGATTTCATCGTGGATCTGGGCGCTGTCGATCGGCATGGCCGTGTGCTCGATCGGTCTGTCGCTGCGCTTTCGCGCGCCGATCGTGATCGCGTGGTCGACGCCCGGCGCGGCGCTGCTGGTGTCGTCGCTGCCGCATGTGGCTTATGCCCAGGCGATCGGCGCGTTCATCGTCTGCGCGGCGCTATTGACCATAGTCGGCCTGACCGGCTGGTTCGACACGCTGATGAAGAAGATCCCGGCCGGCATCGCCTCGGCCTTGCTGGCCGGCATCCTGTTCGAGATTGGCATCGAGATTTTCCGCGCCGCGCAGTTCCAGACCGCGCTCGTGCTGACGATGTTCTTCACCTATCTGATCGTCAAACGGCTCGCGCCGCGCTACGCGATCGTGACGACGCTGATCGTCGGCACGGCCGCCGCTGCATGGCTCGGGCTGCTCGATTTCAGCCACTTTCGCGTCGCGCTCGCGCACCCTGTGTTCACGATGCCGGCGTTCTCGGTGGCGGCCAGCGTGAGCATCGGAATTCCGCTGTTCGTCGTCGCGATGGCGTCGCAGAACGTGCCGGGCATCGCCGTGCTGCGCGCGGACGGCTACACCACGCCGTCCGCGCCGCTGATTTCGACGACCGGTATCGCGTCGCTGCTGCTCGCGCCGTTCGGCTCGCACGGCATCAATCTTGCGGCGATCACGGCGGCCATCTGCACCGGCCCCGAAGCGCACGAAAACCGCGACAAGCGCTACACCGCCGCGGTCTGGGGTGGCATTTTCTATCTGCTTGCGGGCGTTTTCGGCGCGACCATCGCGGCCTTGTTCGCGGCCTTGCCGAAGGCGCTGGTGGTCTCCGTCGCGGCGCTGGCGCTGTTCGCCTCGATCATGAGCGGCCTCGCCAACGCGATGCAGGACGTGAAGCAGCGCGAGGCGGCGCTGGTGACATTCATGGTGACGGCCTCCGGCCTGACGCTGCTGTCCATCGGCTCGGCATTCTGGGGGCTGGTGGCGGGCGTGCTGACGCAAGTGGTGCTGAACGCGCGGCGCGCGTGATGAGTTGATGGCGGACGGTTGACGCTGCAACGCGATCGGCCTCGTGCGGACGGCCTGAACGGCCAACCGCTCGCCCGCACAGCCAGCGCGACGAGAGCCGCCCCACGACAATCCACACCGCGCGTCGTCAGCGCCCGAAATCCGCGTGAACGGATCGCCGGGGCCAACTGTCAATACCGGATCAGGCGATCCGCCATAGAATAGAAGCATCCGGCAGCTTTGCCCGGCCACATTGCGGGCGGTGCTGCAGCGTGACCCGCGGCCGCCGGCGCTGATTTCGTCCCGTCAGTCCGGCGGCGACCTCATTTCTCCTGAACCACGGCGCGCACGCGCCCTGAAGGCACGAACATGACAACCGCACTCGATCAACTCAAGCAATACACCGTCGTCGTCGCCGATACCGGCGACTTCCAGCAGCTTGCCCAGTACAAGCCGCGGGACGCGACCACCAATCCGTCGCTGATCCTGAAAGCGGTGCAGAAAGACGACTACCGGCCGCTGCTCGAAAAGACCGTGAAAGCGCATGCGTCCAAGCCGGTCGGCGCGATCATCGACCAGTTGCTGATCGCCTTCGGCACCGAAATCCTCAAAATCATCCCGGGCCGCGTGTCGACCGAAGTCGACGCGCGCCTGTCGTTCAACGTCGAAGCCTCGATCGCCAAGGGCCGCGAGTTGATCTCGCTGTACAAGGAGCACGGCATTGGCCCCGAACGCGTGCTGATCAAGCTGGCCTCGACGTGGGAAGGCGTCCGCGCGGCCGAAGTGCTGCAGAAGGAAGGTATCCACTGCAACATGACGCTGCTGTTCTCGCTCGCGCAGGCCGCGGCCTGCGCCGAAGCGGGCGCGCAACTGATCTCGCCGTTCGTCGGCCGCATCTACGACTGGTACAAGAAGAATGCCGGCAGCGCGTGGGACGAAGCGAAAGACGGCGGCGCCAACGATCCGGGCGTCAAATCGGTGCGCCGCATTTATACGTACTACAAGAAGTTCGGCTACAAGACTGAAGTGATGGGCGCGAGTTTCCGCACGCCAGGTCAGATTCTGGAACTGGCCGGCTGCGACCTCTTGACCATTAGCCCGGATCTGCTGCAGAAGCTGCAGGACAGCACCGACAAGGTCGAGCGCAAGCTCTCGCCGGAGTTGTCCGACAACGCGAACATCGAGCGCGTGCCGGTCGACGAAGCGTCGTTCCGTTTCCTCGTCAACGACGAGGCCATGGCGACCGAAAAGCTCGCCGAAGGCATCCGCGCGTTCGCTGCGGACGCGATCAAGCTGGAAAAGCTGATCGAAGCGCTGCGTTAAGCGTGGCTTCCCGCGCCGTGTGATTCACGCGGCCGGTCAGGCAAGCGGTCCTGGACCTCACGGTTCAGGGCCGCTTGGCGTTTATGGGCCACGCTTCGGCCCGCGCTTCGCCGCACACTTCGGAGCCCCAGTTCCGATCACAGGTGCAGTCGCCCGGGCCGCTGTAGTCTCCTACGCAATAACGTCACAATCGACGCCACAACACGCGACTACAATCGACTTCACGCACTTTCCCCGCCACGGTTGGCCGGGGCCATGACGGTGCCGCCGACTTTATTCCGGGAGACGATCATGTACGTTCAGCCCTACGTGTTTTTCAACGGCCGTTGCGAGGAAGCGCTCGCGTATTACAGCGAGAAGCTCGGCGCCGAAGTAACGTTCAAGATGCGCTACAAGGAAGCGCCGCCGGACGCGGAAAACCAGCCGCGCCCCGGTCTCGAAGAAAAAATCATGCACGCCAGCGTGCGGATGGGTTCGACCGACTGGATGGCCTCCGACGGCAATTGCGATCCCGCCGCCAGTCCGATGAGCGGCTTCAGTCTGTCGCTGACGGCCGACGACAGCGCGTCCGCCGAGAAATACTTCAACGCGCTGGCCGATGGCGGCCAGGTGATGCTGCCGTTCCAGGCGACCTTCTGGAGCAAGGGGTTCGGGATGGTGGTGGATCGCTTCGGTCTGATGTGGATGGTGACGTTGCCGCAGGAAGCTTGAAACGCTTCGGCGAAGTGGCCGTGAAGTAGCCGGAGCGGGAACGCCCGGCTGACCATGGCGAAGACTGAGGTCGCCGCGCCGGCGCATGCCGGCGACGGCGGACTGAAGCGCTGCGGTGCAGAGGCTGAGAGCAGAAACGTCGCCCCCTCGCGCCTCAACCTACCCCTTCCGCAGTCCCCTCGCATGCCGCTCGATATTCCAGTTCGACTCGGTCTCCAGCAACAGCGCGCGCAACCGCTCCACCTGCTCCGCGAGCCGCTGCCCGAGCCAGTACGGCCCTTGCAAATCGGGCGGCAGCCCCAGCGCCGCGCCGCCGTGCGTCTGCGCGAGCGGCGACGCGGCCGGAATGCCGAAGTGCGTCGCGCGCCCGAAGCGCAGCGCACGCGCGATCGCGAGCAGAATCGCCCGCACTGAACGCACCTCGACGCCGCATTGCTGCGCATACGCGGCGCGGGCCCCGGCATCCGCATGCAGTGGACCGGTCGCAAGCAACTCCAGCGCGCTGAGCACCGAGCGATGCAGCCGCTGGATCTCTTCCAGTTTCGCCTGCGGCACGTCGATTTCCTTCGCCACCGACGGCATCAGCGAGCGCAATTGCACCAGCCGCTTGTTGATTTCCAGAAAGCGCCTGACCTGCTCCTCTTCGCTGACGGTCTCGCCATCCAGCAGGCGCGCGTAGATCGACGCGCATTCGCGCAGATTGGCCGCGAGCCCGTAACGCCACGAATACGTCGCGTGCAACGGCAGCGCGAACGAAAACGCCAGCGCGATCACGATGCCGATCAGCACGTTCAGCGTGCGCCAGAGTCCGACATCAATCAGGTTGTCGCCATGACCCGCGACGATGCACATCGTGATCGCCGTCAGCAGCCCGACATAGCCGGACGAACCGATCGCGAACCATGCGCAGATCGACGCGACGATCGCCATCAGCACATAGGTGAGCGGCAGCGAGCCGATCAGGTTCTGCTGCAGGATCAGCAACAGCCCGATCGACGCGCCGAGCAGCGTCCCCGCCGCGCGCTCGGCCGCCTTCTTACGGATGTTGCCGTGATGCTGCAAGCCGCCGATCACCACCAGCAGCGTCACCGACGACCAGATGCCGTGCGGAATGTCGATACCGGTGGTCGCGAGAATCGAGACCAGCATCGCGAGGCCGACGCGCAGGCTGTGCAGCACCTTCGCGTGGCGATAGCGGTAGTAAGGCGAGGTCACCGCGCGAACCATCCGGCTGAGCGCCGGGCGGCGTGGAATCACGGTACGGGAATCGGCAGAAGCCATGGCGGCGTAACGTACCCATGAAGGCCCCATGAAGAACCGATGAAGGCCCCATGAAGGTCGCGTTGAAGGACGGTTCCGCTATCCTGCCCTGACTGCCCGCCAAAGACAAACGCCCGCAAACTTTCGTCTGCGGGCGCTGCGTCGTTCAACGCTCCGCACCGGATGAAACCGGACGGCGCGCAGCCGGGCGATCAGCCTTCGACCACATCAAGATAATCTTCCGGACGGGTGCGGTCTTCGGCGCGCTGCATGCCGAACACGCGCACCAGCAGGCTCACCACTACCGCCACCACCAGGTTCACGATCAGCGACCACACCGCCGCATAGCCCGGAATCGCGATGCCGAACAGGTGGATCGTGAAGATCGAGCTGGCCAGCTTCAGCGAGATCGCCATCCACGTGCCGGTGGCGATGCCGACCGCCCAGCCCGCCAGCAGTCCGCGGTAGTCGAGCACCCGCGTGTACAGCCCCAGCACGATGGCCGGCAGCGTCTGGATGATCCAGATGCCGCCGAGCAACTGCAACTGGATCGCATAGGTGAGCGGCAGGCCGAGAATGAACGCAACCGCGCCGACCTTGACGATCAGCGAGACCAGCTTCGCGACGTTGGTCTCCTGCTCGTGCGTCATGTTGCGGTTGATGAACTCCTTGTGCACGTTGCGCGTATACAGATTCGCTGCCGCGATCGACATGATCGCCGCCGGCACCAGCGCGCCGATCCCGATCGCCGCGAACGCCACGCCGACGAACCACGACGGGAAGAAGTGCAGGAACAGCGCCGGCACCGCGAAGTTCGGCCCGAATGCCTTGAAGTACGGCACGAATTCCGGCATGTCCTTCACGCCGGCCGCGAGCGCCATGTAGCCGAGCAGCGCGAGCAGACCAAGCACCAGCGAATAGGCCGGCAAGAGCGCCATGTTGCGGCGGATCGTGTTGCCCGACTTCGACGACAGCACCGCGGTGATCGAATGCGGATACAGGAACAGCGCGAGCGCCGAGCCGACCGCTAGCGTCGCGTAGGCGCTGTAGCCGTTCAGACTCGACACGTCAGGCGACTTCAGCAGCAGCTTGGCCGGCGGCACCACGCCAAAGATATGGCCGAAGCCGCCCAGCTGCGGCGGAATCACGATGATCGCGGCGAAGATCGTCACGTAGATGAGGATGTCCTTGACCACTGCGATCATTGCTGGCGCGCGCAGGCCCGACGTGTATGTGTAGGCGGCTAGAATCGCGAACGCGATGATCAGCGGCAGATCGCCGACGAAGCCCTGGGTGTCGAAGCCGAGCGCGCCGATCACCACTTCGATGCCGACCAGTTGCAGCGCGATGTACGGCATGGTCGCGACGATGCCGGTCACGGCGATCGCCAGCGCGAGCATGCGGCTGCCATAGCGGGCCGACACGAAGTCCGCCGACGTCACGTAGCCGTGGCGCTTGGCGATGCTCCACAGTTTGGGGAACACGACGAACGCGAACGGATAGATCAGGATCGTGTACGGCAGTGCAAAGAAACCGGTTGCGCCCGCACCGAACACCAGCGCCGGCACGGCGATGAACGTGTACGCGGTGTACAGGTCGCCGCCCAGCAGGAACCACGTGACGATGGTGCCGAAGCGCCGGCCGCCGAGGCCCCACTCTTCCAGATGGGCGAGATCGCCACGCCGCCAGTGAGCCGCGACGAAGCCGAGAATCGTGACCCCGATGAAAAACAGAACGAAGACGAAAGTCGCAGTGGCGTTCATCGTTGCGCGCCCCCTTGCGAACGGCCCGTGTAGCGCGATTTGGTCTTGAAGTACACGAGCGCCGTAATGACCGCGCTGATCAGCACCCACAGCAGCTGATACCAGTAGAAGAACGGGAAGTCGAACAGTTGCGGTTCGATCCTGTTGTACGAAGGCACCCAGATCATCGCGATCCAGGGCAGCAGCAGCAACCAGAGCCAGTGCTTGCTGGCTTTGTTCGCGTCGGCGTCGTGAGCCATGACGTCTCCTCTTTCCTATTTTTGAATTGTTGGGCCCGTGGTTGACGGGAGGTGGTTCCCGCGGCGGGTGGCTACGGGCACCCCGAAAGCTCCGAAAGAGTATAGGAGCCGCGAACTCGCGGTCAAGCAGGGACGACCCGAGGCGCAACGGCGTTTTAACGGCGGATGAGGCAGGAACGCAGCGTGCTGGAGCGGGACGCGCGGGTGTGCGCGTGTGTGACGGCGACGTGTGTTATGCGTAATCGGATTGATTGGAGTCGAGCGTCAGGCGAGAGGAAGCAGATGATTTGCAGCGCTGAATGCTGGTGGGTGCGGCTGCCACGGCGGAAGCGCCGCTGGGGGGTTCGGTCTGGTTGACGGGGCGGCGGGCGTTCGGGGCCGGCGGAGTTGAAGTTGCCCCAGCTCGTGGAGTCTGGCGCGCGTGGAGTGCTTGACGCAGTCAAGACACTCCGGCCGCCCGGCACGCGCCGCAGCGACGCTCAGATCGAGAACGACGCGCCTTTCTGACCGGTCGATTCCTGCAGCCCCTTGATCCACTTGCGCGCCGGCAAGCCAAGTTCGGCTTCGATCAGCTTCGCGCGTGTCTGCAGCGCGGTGAACGGCACGTCGAGCGCCGGGCCCGAAAACGCAATCGCGATGCGGTTACCGTCGTGCACTTCCGGCAGCGCGATCACGCGGCCGTCGAATGCTTCGTTCAGACGCTTCATGTTGCGCACGAAGCTCGGATGATCGCCGAACAGGTTCACCGTCACCATGCCCGCATCGGTCAGACACGCGCGCGCCGCGCGATAGAAGCCGACGCTGTCGAGCACCGGACCGCGCGCGGTTGCATCGTACACGTCGATCTGCAACGCGCCGATCGTGCCGTGGTTGGCGCTGTCGTTGACGAAGTCCCACGCGTCGGTTTCGTGCACGGTCAGCCGCGCGTCGTCGTGCGGCAGCTCGAACATTGTGCGCGCGGCCACCACGACCGCCGGGTTCACTTCGACCGCCTCGACCTTCGCGCGCTTCAGGAAGCGGTGCGCGAACTTGGTCAGCGACGCCGCGCCCAGCCCGAGTTGAACGATGCGCTTCGGGGTCTCGATGAACAGCAGCCAGGCCATCATCTGCTGCGCGTATTCGAGTTCGATGTGATCCGGCTTGCGCAGACGCATCGCGCCTTGCACCCATTCCGTGCCGAAATGCAGGAAGCGCACGCCGCCCTCTTCGGAGAACGTCACCGGCGCGAAACGCGGCTTGCGCGGCGCTTCGATTTGCGGCGCGTCGTGCAGATCGTCGTCGTATTCGGCGCGCTTGTTGTTGCGAGTGGTTTTCCGCGCGATTTTCTGTTTGCCGCCGGTGCTTTCAGCGTCCCGGTTACGGAAGACACGCGCCTCGGCCGAAGCGCGCTTGATCAATTTCGTCATGTGAGGATGTCGCGCCAGAGACGCAATTTTTGGTCGAACGAGAGCATAGCATTCGCCGGACTCGACGAAGGCAATACGAGGGTGGCGTAGCCCGCCGCGCCGATCACCGGCGCGAAGCGGCCCGCCGTCTTGCCGTTAAAGCAAATTTTGCGCAGTAGCGGCGCATGCGCATGCAACGACGCGAAGTCGTTCGGTTGCGCGTTGCGAATCGCCGAATCGAGACTTCCCTGGCGATGGCATGCGTCGAGCACGTCCCAAATGCCGATGCGATGAGCGAGCACGCGCGTCAATCGCTCGTCGTACGGCAACTCGTGGAGCGCAGGCTCGTCGAGCACCGCGCCGAGCAGGCGCCAGAACTGGTTGCGCGGATGCGCGTAGTACTGGGTCGCGGCGAGCGACGCCTCGCCGGGAAAGCTGCCCAGAATCAGCGTATGCGTATCCGCGGCGACGATGGGGGGAAAGCCGCGCAGCATCAGCGACTCCCCTCGCCCGACGCGCGCGGCGCGGGATGGGCGCGCGACGCGGTGTGCTCGAGCGCACGGCCGTGTTCACGCACGCGCGGCGGCGCGACGTGAGGTGCCTGGGTTTGCGCAGCTGCGACGCCCTCGCTCGCATCGCCCGCCCCCGACGCAGATGCAGATGTGGGCGCCAGATGCGCCCACAGTGCCGGCAACATGCACTCGGTCACCATCAACGGTGCGCCGTGGCGCTCGAACACCGAGCGGCGCGCGACCAGTGCATGCGGCGGCACACCGTCGACTTCATGCGCAGCCAGCCGGTACAACGGATGACGCGCGCCGACCCTGCGGCTCACCAGCGCCGAACGCGCGACGCTGCTGTCGCTATACAGCAGTTCGGCGAGCGGCCGCGTGCGTAAGCGCCGCGTGGCGTGCCACACGCCGACGCTCGCCGCGCGAGGCGTTACGCTATGCGCCGCGACAAACGGCACACCATCCACCGACAGCACCACTTCGCGCACCCACACCGGCGCGCGCGGCGCGAGACCGAGTGCGGCGCACTCGTCGGGCCACGGCAGCGCGACGCGTTCTCGCGTGACGCGCACCGCGACCGCGCCGAGCGCGCGCAGATGCGCCGTCAGCGAACCACCACGGGTCAACCAGTCTTTCTGGGCGGCGCTAAAGCCGGGCAAGGGCGCGACGCGCCAGTGGGCGTCGGCGGCATCGAAACGGATAGGCATGGTGTCGGATTATAACGGCGCGGCCAGGCGGGGTTTTCCGCCCGCGCGTAGGGCTTCGCTGCGCGGCGCTCCCGCGACAAGGACAGCGCCAATGCCATTCACATCGACGCGGATGCCGATGCACCAACCTGCTTGCCGTTTTCGGACACGGCTGATTCCCCCACTCAGCGACGCGCGATAAAACCTTCGTGCTTTAGGCAAGCCGGCGGTTCGTCCGCGTTCGAAGGACGCGCCGTCCCAACGGACAATCAACGAGGGAGAAGAAGATGAAAACATTCCTGGGCGCAATGTCGTGCGCGTTTTCGGTATTACTGGTGGCGGGCTGCGCCGCGCCGCTCAATCGCGCTACGGAAGTTGCGCTGAACAAGGCGGTCGGCATCGACGTGGCGTCGGTCGCGGACGGCGTCGCGGTCAAGCTGCCCGAAAACGCGTTGTTCGACTTCAACAAGTCCGAAGTGCGCGCCGATTCGGGTGCGGTGGTCGACCGTTCGGCGGTTCTGCTCAAGCGCAGCAAGCAGCCGATCGTCGTCGAGGGTTATACCGACAACGTCGGCACCCTCGAATACAACCAGGAATTGTCTGAAGCGCGCGCGACCTCGGTGGGATATGCGCTGGTCGCACGTGGCGTGGCGCAGCATCGCATTCGCACGAAGGGCAACGCGTACAACGACCCGGTGGCCAGCAACGATACGGCTGAAGGACGCGCATTGAACCGGCGCACGGAGATCATCGTGCGCGGTGAATCGATCGATACGCTGATGGGCAAGAAGTAGGCATCGGCGCACTCCGCAGCATTCAGGCGGCTTCGGCTTGCGCCTGCACGGCGCAAGCCCGGGCGTGCCGGGCGCGCGCCCGCTTCGAGTCACGCCATCCGCCGCCGCGCGACGCGTGCGCATCAACGCACGCCAGCTCAACGCTCCGCCGCATGCGTCGCCCGCGTCTGCCGGTCGGATGCGATCATCTTCTCCAGCCGCGCTACGACCCGCTCGACCACCGGCGCCCAGTTCGCCGGCTGCGGCTGCCTGAAGAGTTCGACCGAGTCATACCAGGGCTGTGCCTCTTCGTTACCCCACGACCAATGCGACACGTGATCGAGCATCGCGAACGCCGGATGCCCTAACGCGCCGCCGAGATGTAGCGGCGCGCTGTCGATCGTCACCAGCGCATCGAGTGCGCCGAGCTGCGCCGCGACGTCGTCGAAACCGGCTTCATAGCTGCCCGTCAAATCATGCAGCCGGTAGCCCTGCGCGGTGAGCGCCGCGACATCAGCGTAGCGTCCCGGCGTGAGCGGATAAAACGCGACGTTGCGCAGCGCGAGAAGCGGCGTTAGAGCGTCCAGCGGAATCGACCGCTTGGCATCGCGCCGATGTGTGGGGCTGCCGCACCACACGAGGCCGACATGCAGCTTCGCATCCAGCGCGCACGCGCGAACCCGCTCGCGCCACGCCGACACTTTCTTCGTATCGGCCCGCAAATACGCCGTGCCGCGTACCTCGTGCGGTTCAAGAGCGAGCACGAGCGGCACGCTCATCATCGGCAACACGTAATCCGGCTGGCCGAGCGGCCCGGCCTCAATCGACACGCAATCGGCGTAAAAGCGCGCGAACAGCGGCTGCAATGCGCGCCGCACGGCAAGCACCAGGCGGCCACCTTCGTCGCGCACCCGTTCGGCCAGTTGCGGCACGCAGCGAACCATCTGGATGTCGTCGCCGCTGCCCTGCTCGCTATACACGACGAGCGTCTTTCGGGCCAGCGCCTCGCCCTGCCAGCGCGGCGCCACGCGCGCCATCACGGTGATGATGTTGCGCGCCTCGCGGTCCTCGCGCGCGAGCCGTGCCAGCGCGCGCGGCCACGCGTGCGTCCACGCGCCGCGCCGCAATTCCAGATCGGCCAGATCCAGCGCTGCCTGTACCGCTGCGGGATCGACCCCGAGCGCCGCGCGCAGCGCCGTTTCGCTTTCGTCGTAACGCGCCTGCTCGCCGAGATACATGCCGATGCCGGCCAGCACATCCGCATTGCCGGGTGCGACGGCGTCCACCGCGCGCATGGTCGCCTCGGCCGCGGCGGCGTCGTTACACTGCCATTGCGCGTGACTGAGTTGCCATGCCATTTCCGCATCGGCCGGGTTGCGCGCGAGCCGTTCGCGGCACACGCGCTCCACCGTGGGCCAATCGCGTATCTCACGCGATGACAGCACGAGTTGCAACGGCAACGCGGGGTCGACGTCCGGGTCGAGCGCATACGCGCGCCACAGCGCCGCGCGACGCTCGGCCCGAGCGGCCGCTTCCGACTGCTCCGCCAGCACGATCGCCAGCCACCATGGAGCGCGCGCGTCAAGTGGCGCAAGGCGCTCGTAGGCGCGCAACATGTGCGCCGCCGCCGAGTGCGCGCCGCAGTGCTCGATCAGCCACACGATCCACGCGCGTGTCGCCGCGAGCGCCTGCGTGGCCGCCGTCAGTTCGCTATGACGCCGGGCGGCTTCGGCGCGGCCGAGCGCGTCGGCGAACAGCGCGAGCCGCGCATGGCGCTCTGCGCCCGTCTCCGCTTGCGCTTGCGCCTGCGACGCGCTGTGATACGCCGCTTCGAAATGCCCTGCGCTCGCGCACAGGTCGGCATGCAATTGCCGCGTGCCGCCTGTCGCGGCGAGTTCGACCGCGCGCCGGGCGGCGGCGTCGAAACCTTGCTCGCGCAGGATCGACCACAGCAGATGAACGGAATCGGCGGGCGTGGGCGAGGCGGAATCGGACATGGGGCTCCAGCGAGGGGTTCAGAGCGTGAGGGCGATGCGCGAATACGTCGTGCGGAATAAAGACTCACGCAAAGGGGGACTTAATAGCAGGCGCGTCAGCGAACATAAGAGCGCACGCGTCATCGACTCAAAAATCACGGATAGTCCTTCAAGTTTCTTATTTTCAAAGCAATCGAATAAGACGAAACCGCGCTTTTATATCTTGCAACTTGATCTCAATGTGTAGTCGTTGATTATTTTTATTTAGTTAACCATAATGAATTTAAATCGACTCAAGCTTAAGCCATGGCAGTCGATCCATTCGACAGAAAACACTTCGGAGTCCAACTTGAATACTGAAAATCTTAAAGAAACTTCTGATCGTATCGCCCGCCTTGCGACGCTCGTCTTGCAACGCACCGACGCCACGTATCAGGAAAAAGAACTGGCAGGCTCGGCGCTGGCGCAGCACCACACGGAGAAGCAGACCAGCCGGGCCATCGGCAGTCTCGCGGCCAGGCTGCTCGGCGACCACACGTCCAGTTACGAGACGAAAGAACTGGCTGGCTGCGTGCTCGCGCAAGTACGTCACGCGCAGGAGCCGGGTTCCGCTGCTTGATGAATTCTGGCTGAGCGCCTTCGCCTGACACGTCGAAACCGGCGGCGTGATCCGCGCCGCCGCGACGGGCAAAAAAAATGCGCTGCCGAAGCAGCGCATTTTTCAACAACCAACGTCAGTGCGACGCTGTCAGCTCATGCCGACGTCATGCTCACCGCGCGCTCACCCTGCGCGCGCCAGCAGCAATGCATTGGTCCGCTTCACGAAGCTTGCCGGATCTTCCAGCGCGCCGCCTTCGGCAAGCAAGGCCTGATCGAACAACAGATGGCACCAGTCGTCGAAGTTCGCGCTGTCCGCGTGCAAGCCCTTGACCAGCGCATGCTCCGGATTCACTTCGAGAATCGGGTGGAAGGACGGCGCCTGCTGGCCGGCGGCCTTCAGCATGCGCTGCAGATAGCCGCTCATTTCGCCATCGTCGGCGACGAGGCACGACGGCGAGTCGGTCAGACGGAACGTCAGACGCACGTCCTTCGCCTTGTCCTTCAGCGCTTCCTTCATCTTCTCGACGAGCGGCTTGAACTCTTCGCCGACCTTTTCCTGCGCCTGCTTTTCCTCGTCGTTCAGCGCGCCCAGATCAAGGTCGCCACGCGCCACGCTTTGCAGCGGCTTGCCGTCGAATTCGTTGAGGAACGACAGCATCCACTCATCGACGCGATCGGTCAGCAGCAGCACTTCCACACCCTTCTTGCGGAACACTTCGAGATGCGGGCTGTGAGTCGCGGCCTGCCAGGTGTCGGCGGTGACGTAGTAGATCTTGGTTTGCTCGGGCTTCATGCGCGCGACGTAGTCGGCCAGCGACACGGTCTGCTCCGGCGTTTCAGTATGCGTGGACGCAAAGCGCACCAGCTTCGCGACGCGCTCGCGATTGGCGAAATCTTCGCCGATGCCTTCCTTCAGCACCTGGCCGAATTCCTTCCAGAAGCCGGCGTACTTTTCCTTGTCGGCGTCGTTCTCCGAGTTGGCCAACTCTTCGAGCATCGACAGCGAGCGCTTGGTCACGCCCTCGCGAATCGCCTTCACGTCGCGGCTTTCCTGCAGGATTTCGCGCGACACGTTCAGCGGCAAATCGCTCGAATCGACCACGCCCTTCACGAAACGCAGATACGCCGGCAGCAGTTGCTCGGCGTCGTCCATGATGAACACGCGCTTCACGTACAGCTTCAGGCCGCCGCGCTGCTCGCGGTTCCACAGGTCGAACGGCGCGTGGCTCGGCACGTACAGCAGTTGCGTGTATTCGCTGCGGCCTTCCACACGGTTGTGGGTCCACGTGAGCGGGTCCTGATGATCGTGCGAGATGTGCTGATAGAACTGCTTGTACTGCTCTTCGCTGATGTCGTTCTTCGCGCGGCTCCATAGCGCGCTCGCCTGGTTGACGGTCTCGTCCTCGTCCTTCGTGACCATCTCGCTCTTTTCCGCGTCCCACTCTTCCTTCTTCATCAGGATCGGCAGCGCGACGTGGTCCGAGTACTTCTGGATGATCGACTTCAGACGATGCGACGACAGCAGGTCGTCCTCATCGGCACGCAGATGCAGCGTGATGGTGGTGCCGCGCGCGGCGCGCTCGATCTGCTCGACCGCGAAATCGCCCTCGCCCGCGCTGACCCAGCGCACGCCTTCCGAGGCCGGCAAACCGGCGCGGCGCGTTTCGACCGTGATCTTGTCGGCGACGATGAAGCCCGAATAGAAGCCCACGCCGAACTGGCCGATCAGCGCCGCATCTTTCTGCTGGTCGCCAGAGAGCTTGCCGAAGAACTCCTTGGTGCCCGAGCGGGCGATCGTGCCGAGGTGCGCGATCGTTTCGTCGCGGCTCATGCCGATGCCGTTGTCGTCGAGCGTGACGGTGCGCGCGGCCTTGTCGTATGACACGCGAATCCGCAGGTTCGAATCGTTCTCGTACAGCGCGCTGTTTTCGATCGCCTCGAAGCGCAGCTTGTCGGCCGCGTCGGATGCGTTCGAGATCAGCTCGCGCAGAAAGATTTCCTTGTTGCTGTACAGCGAATGGATCATCAGTTGCAGAAGCTGTTTCACTTCTGCCTGAAAGCTCATGGTTTCTTGTGCCATGGTCGGACTTCCTCTCTGTTGCGAATGGGGATCAGGCTGGGCCTGGCGCTCAGGCGACAGCGGCGTTCGGCGCGCCGGACCGCGGCGCCGGGCCGCCGGGACCGGCGGGTTGCCGGTCGGCCAGCTAGCGGCCACCGGCCAGCGCAGCGCCGGATCGTCCGCCTAACTGGGGACGATCCGGCACAGTTTCAAGAGGCGCGCCGCGCGACGCCGTCGAGATAGCGGCACAGAAACGTCGCCAGTTCCGGATCGCCGCAGTTGGCGATATTGAAGCGCATCCACGTGGTGGGCGACTGCTGCGGCGAAAACAGGCTGCCGGGCGTCAGCAGGAAGCCGGCTTCGTGACCGGCGGCCGCCAGCGCGCCGGCGTCGACGCCAGTGTCGGCCCACAGAAACATGCCGGCCGTGGGCGTCAGAAACAGCTTCATGCCGGTCTTTTCCAGCATCCGCACGGACTTTTCGCGCACCCCGTCGAGCCGCGCGCGCAACCGCTCGACGTGCCGCCGGTAGTGGCCTTCGGTCAGAATCTTGTACAGCACGCGCTCGTTCAGCTCCGGGCTCGTCATGCCGACCAGCATCTTCTGGTTGCTGACCGCGGTCGCCACGTCCGGCGCGCAGGCAATGAAACCCACGCGCAGATTCGGCGCGAGCGTCTTCGAAAAACTGCCGAGGTAGATCACGCGCTTTAACTGATCGAGGCTGGCGAGCCGCGTGCCCGGATTGCTCGGCGGGCACAGATCGCCGTAAATATCGTCTTCGACGACGATGAAGTCGTACGCTTCCGCGAGGCGCAGGATGCGGAACGCCTGGGCCCCCGTCAGCGACGTGCCGGTCGGGTTTTGCAGCACCGAATTGATGACCAGCATTTTCGGCCGCCACGTCTCGACGAGCGATTCAAGCGCGTCGAGGTCGGGGCCGTCCGGCGTGTACGGCACGCCGACCAGCCGTGCGCCTTGCGACGCGAAACAGCCGAACATCTGGAACCAGGCCGGATCGCCGACGATCACCGCGTCGCCCGGCTTCACGTAGATGCGCGAAATCAGGTCGATTGCCTGCGTGATGCCGGACACCATCACGATCTGATCCGGCGACGCACCGATCTCCAGTTCCTCGAGCCGCGTCTGCAATTGCTGGCGCAGCGGCAGAAAACCCTGCGGGGTGCCGATGCCGAGCATCTGCGCACCGCTTTGCCGGCCGAGCGTGCGCAGCGCGTTGGTGATCAGGTCGCCGTCCAGCCAGCGCGCGGGCAGATAGCCAAGGCCCGGGCTGCGCTCGGGCCGCGCGCCAGTGTACAGCATGTTGCGCAGCAGCCATACGACGTCGATCTTGGTCGGCGCAGGCGCGCCTTGCGCGTGCGGGCGAATCTCCATCACCGTCGCGCCGCCCAGCCGCTCGCGCACATAGAACCCGGAGCCGCGCCGCGACTCCAGATACCCTTGCGCCACCAGCCGCTCGTACGCTTCGACCACCGTGAAACGCGACACCCGCTTGTCGAGCGCGAGCTTGCGGATCGACGGCATGCGCATGCCGGGGCGGAACACGCGTTCCTCGATACGGCGGCGCGCCCACCGGACGAGCTGTTCGACCAGCGTCAGCGCGGACGTGTCGTGCGGGGCGGGAATCTGGGCAAGCGGGACGGACATGGCGGGCTCCAACTGTACCGAACAGTATCGAGTCGATTGTACCGTTACTGTGCCGGTCGCCGCCGCTACATTCGAGAAACAGCAGGGGGGCGACGCGGTGCGGTGCGGCGCGGCCAGCCGGACAACGGTCCAGCCGCTCGCGGGCGTTTGCGGCGACACCGGCCCCAACCCGTCCGCATGGCCCGCCGATCCGGCAAACGGTTATGCTTACGGCCCCGGCAGCGCCGCCAGCACCCCGGCGCGCGTACCGGTCCGCGTAGAAGACCGTTTTTCCTCGATCCGCCATGACAGCCCATCCGCTCCGTCTCGATCACCTCGTAATTTCCGCGCGTACCCTCGACGAGGGCACGCAGTACGTCGCCGACACACTCGGCGTCGCGCCAGCCGGCGGCGGCGCGCATCCGCTGATGCGCACCCACAATCGTCTGCTGAACCTGTGGGGCGGCGTGTATCTGGAAGTGATCGCCGTCGATCCGCAAGCCGCGGCCATGCCGGATGCCGCCGCCGACGGGGACACACCGCGCCCTCGCCTGTTCGCCCTCGACGACCCGGCGACGCACGCGCGGCTGGAAAACGGGCCATACCTGTCGCATTGGGTCGCGCGCGTCGAGCGGCCGAAGCGGCTGTCGCTGTGGCAGGCGCAGTACCCGCAACGCATTGCGCCGATCGTGCCGATGACGCGCGGCGATTTCACGTGGGGCCTGTCGGTGCCCGACGACGGCGCTTTCCCCGGCTGGGAAGGCACGGGCGACGGCGTACTGCCCTCGCTGATCCAGTGGGACTCGCCGCGCCATCCGTCGGACGCGCTGCCGGCCACGGGAATCGCGCTGAAAGCGTTGAAGGCCGTGCATCCGCAAGCCGGGCGGATCAGTGCGCAATTGCAGTGGCTCGGCGCGGCGCATCTGCTCGATTTGCAGGCCGCCGAAGGCGCCCCGGCGCTCGTCGCCGAGTTTGAAACACCTGAGGGTCTACGGACCCTCAAATAAGCCAGCGCGCGCGGGTCGCCGACTCGCGCGATAATTGCAGTTTTGCCCAGTTCCACAGATACCAGCCGAGGAGACCATGGACCAAAGCGACTTGAAAGCCCCTATGTGGCAATTGTCCGAACGCGCGCGCAAGCTCACCAGCTCTGCGATCCGCGAGATTCTGAAGGTCACGGAGCGGCCTGAAGTCATTTCGTTCGCCGGCGGCCTGCCCTCGCCGGCCACCTTCCCGGCCGAGCGCATGCGCGAAGCCGCCGACCGCATTCTGCGCGACAGCCCCGCCGCGGCGCTGCAATACAGCGCGACCGAGGGCTACGTGCCGCTGCGTGAATGGATCGCGCAGCGCTATTCGGTAAACGGCGCGCAGATTCGCGCCAGCCAGGTGCTGATCACCACCGGCTCGCAGCAGGCGCTCGATCTGCTCGGCAAGGTGCTGGTGTGCCCGGACAGCGCGGTGCTGGTCGAAACCCCGACCTACCTCGGCGCGCTGCAATCTTTCTCGATGTACGAGCCGCGCTACGTGCAGGTGGCGACCGACGACCAGGGACTGATCCCCGCCGCGCTCACGCCGGAACTGACGAAGGGGGCGCGCCTGCTGTACGCGCAGCCGAACTTCCAGAATCCGACCGGCCGCCGTCTGCCGCTCGAACGCCGCCGCGCGCTCGCCGAATTCGCGAAGACCGCGCCGTTCCCGGTGATCGAAGACGACCCGTACGGCGCGCTCGACTACGCGGGCGAACCGCTGCCCACCATGCTGTCGATGGCGCCGGATCACATCGTCTATCTCGGTTCGTTTTCGAAGGTGCTCGCGCCGGGCCTGCGGGTCGGCTTCATCATCGCGCCGGAGGAGCTGATCTTCAAACTCGTGCAGGCCAAGCAGGCCACTGACCTGCACACGCCGAGCTTCACGCAGCGCATCGTGCACGAAGTGATCAAGGACGGCTTCCTCGACACGCACGTGCCGACCATTCGCGAACTGTACCGCGATCAATGCGCGGCGATGCTGGCTTCGCTCGAACGCTACATGCCCGAAGGGGTAAGCTGGAACCGTCCGGAAGGCGGCATGTTTATCTGGGTGAAGCTGCCCGCGCAGATCGACAGCATGAAGCTGCTGGAAGAGGCCGTCGCGCAGAACGTCGCATTCGTGCCGGGCGGTCCGTTCTTCGCGGACGAAGCGCAACACAACACGCTGCGTCTGTCGTTCGTCACGGTGCCGCCGGCGAAGATCGATGAAGGCGTCGCGCGTCTGGGCGCGCTGATCCGCGCGAAGATCTGAGCGCTCGTCGCGCGATCTTCACGCGGCTCGCGTGATCGAATTCCACTACTGAATCGAGGACACAACATGGCTCAAACGAATGTGTACGACAAGCTCAAGGAACTGGGCATCGAACTGCCCGTCGCCGGCGCGCCCGCGGCCGCCTATGTGATGAGCGCGCAAAGCGGCAACACGGTGTACCTGTCCGGTCACATCGCGAAGAAGGACGGCAAGGTGTGGACGGGCAAGCTCGGCGCCACGCTCGGCACCGAAGAAGGCAAGGCCGCGGCGCGCTCGATCGCCATCGACCTGCTCGCCACTCTGCACGCGCATGTGGGCGATCTGAACCGCGTCACGCGCATCGTCAAGCTGATGAGCCTCGTCAACTCGACGCCCGAGTTCACCGAACAGCATCTGGTCACCAACGGCGCATCCGAACTGGTCGCCGACGTGTTCGGCGAACGCGGCAAGCATGCGCGCTCGGCGTTCGGCGTCGCGCAGATCCCGCTCGGCGCGTGCGTCGAGATCGAGATGATCGCTGAAGTCGAGTAACGGACTCGCAACAGCAAAACGCATAGAAAAATCCGCGCCGGTAATTCAACCAGCATCGCTGGCGGTTTAACCTGGCAGTCCGTTCAGAACGCGTCGCGAAGTGTTAGCCACTCGCGGCGCGTTTTGCATTTGTGCAAAGGTGGATCGTTGCCGCGCCAGCGGATAGAATCCGCGAATCCCGTTCAACCGTTTGATTCGCTGGACCGCGCCCCATGCCTGCCCGCAATGTTCGTTTCAAACAAGTCGACGTGTTCACGTCGGTGCCGCTCAAAGGCAATCCGCTTGCCGTCGTATTCGACGCCGACGCGCTCGATACGCAACAGATGCAGGCCATCGCGCACTGGACCAATCTGTCCGAAACGACTTTTCTGCTGAAGCCGACCGACCCGGCCGCCGACTATCGCGTCCGCATCTTCACCACGCATGGCGAATTGCCGTTCGCGGGCCATCCGACGCTCGGCACAGCGCATGCATTGCTCGAGAGCGGGTATCAGCCGAAGCAGTCCGGCAAGCTGATCCAGCAATGCGGCGTGGGACTCGTCGAACTCGAGGCGCTGACCGAAGCGGCCAATCCGGCCGATCACGCGCACGCCGCGTGGGCCTTCGCCGCGCCGCCCGCGCGGATCACGCCACTCGCGACGGATCGCTATGCCGCGCTGTCTACGGCTTTACGTAGCGACGCCGTCGACTTCAGCGCCCCACCCTGCGCGGTCGACAATGGTGCGCCCTGGCTCGTGGTCCGTGTGAATTCGGCGCGCGATTGCCTCGCGCTCGAACCCGACAGCGCGGCGCTCGCCGACCTCGTGCATTCGGTCGACACGCACGGGCTCGCGGTATACGGCCCGCACGACGCCGATGGCCCCGCGACCTTCGAGGTGCGCTGCCTGATGGCGGGCGGCGGTTTCGGCATCGGTGAAGACCCCGTCACCGGTAGTGCCAATGCCGCGCTCGCCGGCCTTCTGAGCGCGCAACAGCGGCGTCCGGGTAAGCGCTACACCGCGCGTCAGGGTACCGTGCTGGGCCGCGCCGGACAGGTTTCGGTGCATTACGACGACGCACGCGGCAAGACGTGGATCGGCGGCTCGTCGGTGACGATTATCGACGGCACGTTTTTGCTGCCGTGAGTGCGAAGAAGCGCAAAGAGCTGCGATGACACGCAATCAGCGCGGCGCGCACAATGAATGCATACGCGCCCGCCGCTTCAGTATCCGGATTCAAACAGCGCGCGCCGCATCTCGCCGCGCTTGACCACAAAAAAAGCCGCATCGGTTTAACAATTGATGCAACCGGCATTGCAGCGGACCTTCGAGACCTGGCACACCTGAACACCGAACCCGATGAAATATTCAAAACGAGTGCCATGTCGCGACTGCAAGGCAGATCGCGCCGGCTGCAAATCCAATCGCAGCGGACGATTTGCCGCGCCAGCGTATACCCGATGCCCGGACCCTTCCTTAATCCAGTGGCATTAAGTAATATCGAAACGTACCCGATGACCTGTGGACGGTCAGGCCAGGCATGGCACCACGCCTGCTCCTTGCGCAGCATTTCCGGCACCTTGGTCACCATGCAGCCATCCATGAAATCAGCGCATTCGCAGCTCGTGTGTTTGCAGCCTGCCGGCACTCAGGTACGGGCCGCCCAATGAGTCCATCCCGCTTCGCCGACCAGCGCGAGGTCAAACCTCGCCGCGATCCCGTCGTGTCGCGCCGGCGGGCTTTGCTCGTCATTCCCGCGCTCGGCGTGCTGGTCCTGATCCTGCTTTGGACTGTGATCTTCGCGCGGCTGTCGGTGGAAAAAGAAGCGACTTATCGTGAAGCGATGGCCTCTGCTGCAATTCTCTCCGCGGCGCTGGAGCAGCACACGATCAAGGCGATTCACCAGGTCTATCAGATCACCCGCTTCGTCAAATACGAGTTCGAGAAAACGCCGGATCATTTCGATCTGTCCAGCACGGTCGAAAAGGGCGTCGTGCAAAGCGAGACGCTCGTGCAGGTTTCGTTGATCGATGAGCACGGCAAGCTGATCGCCAACACGGCCGAGCTCAATCCCAAACATATCGACCTGTCCGACCGCGAACACTTCAAGGTCCACGAACACGAGAACGACGACCAGCTGTTTATCAGCAAGCCGGTGCTCGGCCGTGTGTCCGGTCACTGGACCTTGCAGATGACGCGGCGTCTGAATCATCCGGACGGCTCGTTCGCGGGCGTCGTGGTGGTTTCCGAAGACCCCAGCTACTTCACCTCCGACTTCTACAACAACGCTGCGATCGGCCGCGAAGGCGTGATCGCGGTGATCTCGGACAACGGCACCGTGCTCGCGCGGCGCACCGGCAGCGCTGAACAGGCCAACGGCACATTCTCGGCGAGCGGCTCGTATCCGACCTCGGAACATGTATCGGGCACCTATGTCGATTCGATCGACAACGTCACGCGCATCGTCTCGTACCGGCACATCGATGGCTATCCGCTCGGCGTGCTGGTCGGTCTTTCGCAAGCCGAAGAATTCGCTGACTACAACCACACGCGCAACGTCTATCTGCTGATGGCGGGCTTCATCTCGCTCGCGATGCTGAGCTTCTTCGCGGTCGCGACCGGGCTGATCGGCAAACTGCTCGGACGCGAGCGCGAGATGACGCATCTGGTCGAATACGATCTGCTCACCGGCTTGCGCAATCGCTATGCGACGCTGCAAACGCTGCGCCACGACGTGGCGCAGCCGGCCAACCTCGGCCACCTCGCAATCCTCTTCATCGACCTCGACAACTTCAAGACTGTCAACGACACGCTCGGCCACAACGCCGGCGACATCGTGCTGCAAATGACGGCCTCGCGGCTCGCCACCGCGGTCGGGGACGACGGCGCGTTGAGCCGCATCGGCGGCGACGAGTTCGTCGTGGTGATCAAGGGCGACGACGTCGAGAAGCGCGCGGTCACGCTGGCCGAGGCCGCCGCCGAAGCCTTCGCGAAACCCTTCGAAGTACGCGGCAGTTCGTTCGTACTGCATGCGAGCATCGGCATTGCGCTGTATTCGGTGGCCAACGAGAGCGAGATCGACCTGCTGAAGAAAGCCGACCTCGCGATGTACAGCGCCAAGGACGCGGGCAAGAACTGCTACCAGTTCTATTCGCCGCACCTGTCGCATCGCGCGGATCATTTGATGAAGTGGGAGCAGCAGCTGCGCGTGGCCCTCGCCGAAGGGCAACTGTTTCTCGCCTATCAGCCTAAGATCGATCTGACCGCGCGCTGCATCACCGGCTTCGAGGCACTGGTGCGCTGGAATCACCCGCAGCACGGCCTGATTCCGGCAAACGAATTCATTCCGGTGGCCGAGTCGACCGGCCTGATCGTGCCGATCGGCGACTTCGTGATCGAGACCGCCTGCCGCCAACTGGCGCTCTGGCAACAACAGGGCTACGACACGTTGTCGCTCGCGGTGAACATCTCCGCGGTGCAGTTCTGGCGCGGCGATCTGTACGAAACCATCTCGCATGCGATCGAGGAAACCGGCATCTCCGCGCGCCGCCTCGAACTCGAAATCACCGAGACGGCGATGATGGAATATCCCGAACTGGTGTCGGAGAAAATCTTCGCGTTGAAGCGCCTCGGCGTGCGTATCGCGCTCGACGACTTCGGCACCGGCTATTCGTCGCTGTCCTATCTGAACCGCTTTTCAGTAGACACGCTGAAGGTGGACCGTTCGTTCATCCAGGCAATTCCCGGCGACCGCAGCGTCTGCGTGATGGTCACCGCGATCGTCAATCTGGCGCGCTCGCTCGGACTGACGGTGGTGGTCGAAGGCACCGAAACCGAAGAGCAGATCGCATGGCTCTCGGCGCTGGGTCATATCGAGGCGCAGGGTTTCCTGTTCTCGCGCCCGGTGCCGGTGGAAGCGATCCCCGCGCTGCTCGAACGCTTCGGCGTATGCGGGATGACAGGCCGTCGCGCCGCGCGTGAAACCGACCGCACCAGCAGCGTCTCCAGCACCAACGACTAGCGCGGCGCCTCTCGCCATCGCACTGGAAAACCGGCTAGATTCACGCTGTACTACGTCAGAGCGTGATGCCGGTCGCGAGCCGCGTCACTCCAGACACCAATGATCCAGAAGGCGGGCGCCCGCGTGCCGGGCCCCCGTGGCGCCATGCAGACGATCACGAGCCAGGGTGCTGTCAGACGAGGGGAACGGGAACCGCTATGGACGCTGTTTCGGGTCGTGTTCGGCCTGTCGGCGTTGTCATGGGGCGGCCTCGCGCTGATGGCGCAACTCGAACACCACTACGTCGAACGTGAGGGGCGGCTCTCGCGGGTCGCGTTCTCGGATCTGATCGCGCTGGCGTGGATGGTGCCCGGTCCGGTGGGATGCAACGTCGCCGTGCAACTGGGCCACGCGCTGCGCGGACGTTCCGGCGCATGGGTCTCGGGCATCGCCAGCGTGCTGCCCTTCTTCATGCTGATGACGCTGTTCGCGATCTTCTACCGCTCGCCGCTCGTACGCGTCGCCGCTTCGCAAACGCTGCTCAATCACTTCAGCGTGGTGCTAGCCACGCTGATCGCGATCACCTGGTACAAGCAGACACGCGCGCTGGTGCGCGGCAGGCTCGAATGGATCGCAGCGGTGCTGGGTTGCGTGGCGCTCTTTTATGCGCGCAGCGCCGCCGCTTATGTCGTGATGCTCGGCGCGGCCTTCGGCGCCGGGTGGTTCACGAGCCCGGTGCGCGACAGCCGCCTCGTGGTATCGCTGCGGCGCGCCGACTGGCTGATGCTGATCTCGCTATGCGTGTTGCTGATGCTGTTCGCGCTGCCGTTGCCACATCGCTATGAACTCGCGCTATTGTGGCTGCGCCTCGCCGGTGCCGGCATGACCTTGTTCGGCGGCGGCTTCTCGGCGTTGCCGGTGCTCAAGACGCTGTTCGTCACGCCGGCGGTCGGCGTATCGGATAACGACTTCACGCTGGCGTTTTCGCTGTCGCCGCTCTCGCCCGGACCGCTGTTGAACGTGGTGCCGTTCTTCGGCTACCTGGTGGACGGTTGGGCCGGCGCGCTGATAGCGACGTTCGCGCTGTTCGTGCCGTCGGGCTGCCTCGTCGTGCTGGCGCAACGGCACCTGCATCAGTTGAAGGCGAATGCGCGCTTCGAGCACGGCATGAGAGTTCTGCGTGCGATGACCACCGCGTTCCTTGTGGTCGCGGTACTGCGCATTGCCGCGCATGTGCCGTTCAAACCGGTTTATCTGCTGACCGCGCTGTTCTCCGCGATGTGCTTCGGCAAGCTCAAGGTGCCGGTGTACATCGTGTATGGAACGGTGGCCGTGGTGTGCGGGCTGTGGCTGGCCTATGACGCGCTGCTTTGAATCGAAGCGGCATTAGCAGTGACAGAGACAGAGCGGTAGCCAAAGCCAAAGCCAAAGCGGCAATGGCAACGCCTCCGCAATACCCCAGCCTCAGAATCCGCGCGACAGCACCGCGACGCCGATCGTCACGACGCCGAGCACGATATTGATCAGCACCAGACGCCGAACCGTGCCCACCGCCCGCGCACCATCGGGCCATTTCTGCGCCTGCACTGCGCGGCGAATGCGCGGGAAAACAGCAAAGCGGATATGCCCGAAGATCAGCATCATCACGATGCCGAGCCCAGCCATGGCGTGCAACGGCCACGTGGCGTGACCGCCGCCGAACTGCATGAGCAGAAAGCCGCCGCTGAGCAGAATCACCAGCACCGCCGCGGCGACCCAATTGAAGAAACGGCCGAACACTGACTCCCACAACGGCAGGCGCAATTGGGGCGAAAGATCGGCAATGGCCGGGCGCAAGCAGAAATGCGCGAACACCATGCCGCCCACCCACACCGCGACCGCGAGCAGATGCAGAAAGAGCGCGAGTTCGATAGCTTTGATCATGTTGTTTTCCTCTCCCGACGACGCCGCACCGCCTGGGCGATTGCTATTGATTGGCAGCGGCTATTGAGCGCGTTCGACCGCGCGCTGTGCATGCAGTTCCGGGCGCCCGCAGCTTTCCCGTCGATTTGTAGTTGTTATTGCAGCGCGCCCGATGCCGCGACGCCGCCGCCCCCCGCTCTTTTACTACGCACCACGCTCTTTATCTACCGCGCATGACGAGCGCCTTGCATGCTATCAGACGCTCGCCGCGTGCCACGATCAATTTTGTTAAGCCGCCAGCACCGGACGCATGCCGTCGAGCTTCATCTTGCTCTCCGGCGCGCGGCCCTTGCGCGCGCGCTTGCCCACATGCGGCGCCAGCGCGGCGCCGCTCAGCTTCTCTTCGTCCACGCGGCCGCCGCGGCGCGTACCGATCAATATCACGCCCGCCTGGTTGATCGCCAGCGCCTGCCGCAGCGTTTCGTTGTCGTCGAGCGCCATCAGCGTCACGCCGCGTCCACCGCCCGAGAGCGTCTTCATCTCGTCGAGGCCGAACACCAGCAGACGCCCGCCCGACGACAGACATGCGATCTGCGCGGCGTCGGGCAGTATCGGCATCGGCGCGAGCGGCGCGGCGCCGGCGTCGATCGTCATGAACGACTTGCCGGCCTTCACGCGGCTCACCATGTCGCCAACCTTCGCGACAAAGCCGAAACCGTTGCTCGACGCGAGCAGCAAGGCCTGATCGGCGGAAGCGGCGTAGTAGTGCATCAGGTGGCTGCCCGACTCCAGTTCGATCAGCGACGTGACCGGCACCCCGTCGCCACGCCCGCCCGGTAGCAAGGCCACCGCCACCGAATAGACCCGCCCATTGCTGCCCCACGCGACCAGCGTGTCCGGCGTGCGGCACTGGAACGCCGCGTACAGACCGTCGCCGGCCTTGAACGTGAAGCCCGCCGTATCGAGCCCGTGGCCCTTCAATGCGCGCACCCAGCCCTTCTGCGACACCACCACCGTGACAGGTTCGTCGACCACGCGCGCTTCGAACGTCGCGCGCTTTTCCTGCTGGATCAGCGTGCGGCGCTCGTCGCCGTATTGCTTCGCGTCGCCCTCGATTTCCTTGATGAGCAGACGCTTCATCGCCGGTTCGCTGCCGAGCAGTTCTTCGAGCTTGGCCTTCTCGTCGCGCAGTTCGGACAGTTCCTTTTCGATCTTGATCTTTTCGAGCCGCGCCAGCTGACGCAGACGAATTTCAAGAATGTCCTCGGCCTGACGGTCGGACAGCCCGAATGCGGCCATCAACGCGACCTTCGGTTCGTCCGACTCGCGAATGATGCGGATGACTTCGTCGATATTCAAAAAGACGATCATCCGGCCTTCGAGGATGTGAATCCGGTCGTCGACCTTCGACAAACGATGACGCGTGCGGCGCGTGACCGTGGCGAAGCGGAACGCGATCCACTCGTGCAGGATTTCGCTCAAGCCCTTCTGACGCGGCCGGCCGTCGCCACCGACCATTACCATGTTCAGCGACGCGTTCGACTCGAGACTCGTATGCGCGAGCAGCGAATTGACGAACTCGGTCTGATCGATGCGGCTCGACTTCGGCTCGAACACGAGACGCACCGGTGCGTCCTTGCCGGACTCGTCGCGCACTGCGTCGAGCAGCCCCAGCATGGTCTGCTTGGTCTGCAGCTGCTCGGGCGTGAGCGTCTTCTTGCCGAGCTTGATCTTCGGGTTGGTCTGCTCCTCGATTTCCTCGAGCACCTTCTGTGCGGCCGTGTTCGGCGGCAGTTCGGTGATCACCAGTTGCCACTGGCCGCGCGCGAGGTCTTCGATCTTCCAGCGCGCGCGCACTTTCAGACTGCCGCGGCCAGTTTCATACGCCGCGGAGATTTCCGCTTCGCTCGAAATGATCTGGCCGCCGCCCGGGAAGTCCGGCCCCGGCACGTGCTGCATCAACTCGGCGTGCGACAGCTTCGGATTGCGGATCAGCGCAACCGCCGCGCCCGCAACTTCGCGCAGATTGTGCGACGGGATTTCCGTCGCCAGCCCGACCGCGATGCCCGACGCGCCGTTCAGCAGCACGAACGGCAAGCGCGCCGGCAGCACCTTCGGCTCCTGGAACGAGCCGTCGTAGTTCGCCATGAAATCGACCGTGCCCTGATCGATTTCATTGAGCAGCAGTTTCGCGATCGGCGTGAGACGCGCTTCCGTGTACCGCATGGCCGCCGCGCCGTCGCCGTCGCGCGAGCCGAAGTTGCCCTGGCCGTCGATCAGCGGATAGCGCATCGAAAAGTCTTGCGCGAGACGCACCAGCGCGTCGTACGCAGACTGATCGCCGTGCGGGTGGTACTTGCCCAGCACGTCGCCGACCACGCGCGCCGACTTGACCGGCTTCGCGTTGTCGGCGAGACCCATCTCGTTCATCGCGAACAGGATGCGGCGCTGCACCGGCTTCTGGCCGTCGCAAACGTCAGGCAGCGCGCGGCCCTTGACCACGCTGACCGCGTATTCGAGGTACGCGCGTTCCGCGTAGTTGCCGAGCGTCAGAAAGTCGCCTTCCGGGGGCGGCGGCTCGGTGAAAAGGTCGAGAGTGTTATCGTCGTCCATCTAGATTCCGTATCCGTGTTTGGCTTGAGGCTGGTGTGCGGTGGCAAAGCACGAAGGCGCGAGAGCGCCGTGCTCAGATGTCCGCTTCCACCTCGTTGCCCTTTTCTTCCAGCCAGCTGCGGCGCGACGCCGCTTCGCCCTTGCCCATCAGCATCGTCATGCGGGCGACCGTGGCGTCGTAGTCGAGGTCGCCCAGCGCGACCGGCTGCAGGCGCCGCGTATCGGGGTTCATCGTGGTGTCCCACAGTTGCTCCGCGCTCATTTCGCCGAGGCCCTTGAAGCGGCTGATCGACCATTGAGATTCGCGCACGCCGTCCTTGCCCAGCTTGTCGAGAATCGCTTCGAGTTCGCCTTCGTCGAGCGCGTACAGCTTCTGCGCCGGCTTCTTGCCACGCGCGGGCGCGTCGACGCGAAAGAGCGGCGGACGCGCGACGCACACATGGCCGCGCTCGATCAGTTGCGGGAAATGTTTGAAGAACAGCGTGAGCAGCAACACCTGGATGTGCGAACCGTCGACGTCCGCGTCCGACAGAATGCAGATCTTGCCGTAACGCAGATTCGACAGGTCGATCTTGTCGTCCGGGCTGTGCGGATCGACGCCGATCGCCACCGAGATGTCGTGCACCTCGTTATTCGCGAACAGGCGGTCACGCTCGGTTTCCCACGTGTTCAGCACCTTGCCGCGCAGCGGCAGGATCGCCTGGTATTCCTTGTCGCGGCCCATCTTCGCGGAGCCGCCCGCCGAGTCGCCCTCGACGAGGAACAGTTCGTTGCGGCCGATTTCCGTCGACTCGCAATCGGTCAGCTTGCCCGGCAACACGGCGACGCCCGAGCTCTTGCGCTTCTCGACCTTCTGCCCTGCGCGCGTGCGCGCCTGCGCCTGCTTGATCACCAGGTCAGCGAGTTTCTTGCCGTGCTCGACGTGCTGATTGAGCCACAGCTCGAGCGCCGGCCGCGCGAACGACGACACCAGCTTGACCGCGTCGCGGCTATTCAACCGCTCCTTGATCTGCCCTTGGAATTGCGGATCGAGCACCTTCGCCGACAACACGAACGACACGCGCGCGAATACGTCTTCCGCGAGCAGCTTCACGCCCTTCGGCTGCAGGTTGTGCAACTCGACGAAGCTCTTGACCGCCTGATACAGACCGTCGCGCAAACCCGATTCGTGCGTGCCGCCCGCGGGCGTCGGAATGAGGTTGACGTACGACTCGCGCATCAGCGTGCCTTCCTCGCTCCACGCGACCACCCATGCGGCGCCCTCGCCTTCGGCGAAAGTCTCTTCGCTCGAACGCGCGTTTTCGGCGTAACGCTCGCCCTCGAACAGCGGAATCAGCAGGTCGCTGCCGTTCATGCCTTCGAGCAGATAGCCGCGCAGGCCGTCCTCGTATTTCCAGCTTTGCTGCTCGCCGGTTTTCTCGTTGATCAGCGTGACTTCGACGCCCGGCAGCAGCACCGCTTTCGAGCGCAGCAGACGTTGCAGTTCGCCGAGCGGCAGGTTCGGCGAGTCGAAGTATTTCGGATCGGCCCACGCGGTGACGCGCGTGCCGGATTTTTTGTCGCCCTTCGCGGCGGTCCGCACTTCGAGCTGCCTGGCGACGTCGCCGTGGGCGAAGCTCAGTTCGGCGACCTTGCCGTCGCGCCACACGGTGACGTCGAGGCGCGTGGACAGCGCGTTGGTGACCGACACGCCGACCCCGTGCAAGCCGCCCGAGAACGTGTAGGCGCCGCCGGCGGCCTTGTCGAACTTGCCGCCCGCGTGCAGGCGCGTGAACACGATCTCGACGACCGGCACGCCTTCTTCCGGATGTAGGCCGAACGGAATGCCGCGGCCGTCGTCTTCGACCGAAACCGAATGGTCCGCGTGCAGCGTGACCGTGATTTGCCGGCCGTAGCCGCCGAGGGCTTCGTCCGACGCGTTGTCGATGACTTCCTGAATGATGTGCAGCGGATTCTCGGTGCGGGTGTACATCCCGGGCCGTTGCTTGACCGGCTCCAGGCCCTTCAACACCTTGATCGACGCTTCGCTATACGCGGCGTTTGGCTTTTTCGTAGACATGGTTGACTCGGGTGCGTCGGTTCATCGTTGTCCACAGGTCCTGTGGAAAGGTCCGTGGACAATGCGTTGAGTTTTCAAAAAAAGCGAAACGAAACAACAGGGTTAGGTGGGGTGCCCGCAGTGCGGGCAAGCTGTTTTGTCGCGCGGCCTCCCGTTGGCGCGCCCGACGGCGCTCACTGGCACGACCAGGCCGGTGCGAACGCGGGGGAAGCCTGTTCGCGGGGTATTTTACTGATTTCGATAGCCGCGGCAATTGACCATTCTCTGGATTGGCCGTCTGGATAAGTCGCGGCGGGCGCTACGCACAGACGGGCGGCGTGCGGCGCGTCACGACTCGAAGCCCGCCGCGCCGCGGTGCACGTCGCTTTTGTACCGCATCTTGCAGCTTGCTGCCGCGGCGCGCCGAGATCGCGCGGCGCTTCACTTCACTTGCGCCGGTTTTCCAGTTCGTCCCAACGCTCGAGCGCGATCAGCAGCTCTTCTTCGATCTCGGCGTACCGCTCGGTTAGACGTGTTCCTTCGCGCGCGTCTTTCGCGAACACGGAACCGTCTTCGAGTTGCGCGCCGATGGCTTTCTGCTCGGCTTCGAGCTCGGCAATCGTCTTCGGCAGCGCCTCCAGTTCCCGCTGCTCCTTGAACGACAGCTTTGCCGCGCGCTGCGTGTTGCGGCCTGCGGAACTGTCTTTGGCCGGCGCCGCGTCTTTGGCCGCTTCCTTGCCGGCCGCTTTCTGCGCGTCCAGCGCGATCTGCTGCGAGCGGTCGCGCTGGATCTGCCAATCCGTAAATCCGCCGACGTACTCGCGCCACTTGCCCTCGCCCTCCGACGCGATCACCGAGGTCGCGACGTTGTCGAGAAACGCGCGGTCGTGGCTGACCAGCAGCACCGTACCGTCGTATTCCGTGAGCAGTTCTTCGAGCAGTTCGAGCGTGGGGATGTCGAGGTCGTTGGTCGGTTCGTCGAGCACCAGCACGTTGGCCGGGCGCGCGAACAGACGCGCGAGCAGCAGACGGTTGCGCTCGCCGCCCGACAGCGACTTGACCGGCGAACGGGCGCGCTCCGGCGCGAACAGGAAGTCGCCGAGGTAGCTCATCACGTGCTTCTTCTGGCCGTTGACTTCGACCCACTCGCTGCCCGGGCTGATGGTATCGGCGAGACTCTTTTCCAGATCGAGTTGCGCGCGCATCTGGTCGAAGTACGCGACCTGCAGATTGGTGCCGACGCGCACCGTGCCCTCGTCCGGCGCGAGGTCGCCGAGGATCATCTTGAGCAGCGTGGTCTTGCCGGCGCCGTTCGGACCGACGAAGCCGATCTTGTCACCGCGCATCACCGTGGCCGTGAAGTTGTCGACCACCGTGCGCGAACCGTAGCGCTTGGTCACGTCGGTCAGCTCCGCGACGATCTTGCCGGACTTCTCGCCCTGGCCGACGTCGAGCTTGACGTTGCCCTGCACGTTACGGCGCTCGGCGCGCTCGTTGCGCATCTGCACGAGCCGCGCGATCCGGCCGACGCTGCGGGTGCGGCGCGCTTCGACGCCCTTGCGGATCCACACTTCTTCCTGCGCGAGCAGTTTGTCGGCCTTGTCGTTTTCGACGCGTTCGATTTCCAGTTGCTGCGCCTTGCGCGTCTGGTACGCCGAGAAGTTGCCGGGATACGACAGCAGACGCCCGCGATCCAGTTCGACGATACGCGTCGCGACGCGGTCGAGGAACGCGCGGTCGTGGGTGATGAACAGCAGGCCCGCGCGCAGCGACACGAGCAGTTCTTCGAGCCAGCGGATGCCGTCGAAGTCGAGGTGGTTGGTCGGCTCGTCGAGCAGCAGCACGTCCGGCTGCACGACCAGCGCGCGCGCCAGCGCGACGCGCTTTTGCATCCCGCCCGACAGCGAACCGACCCGCGCCTCGCCGTTCAGACCGATTTGCTGCAGCGTGGTGGCCACCCGAGTGCTCCAGTTCCACGCGTCCGACGTGTCCAGCGACGATTGCAGCGTGTTCATGCGCGCCATCAGCGCGTCGTGCTGCGCACCTTCGGGCTCATCGGCGAGCTGGTTGGCGACCGCGTCGTATTCGTCCAGCAGCGCGCGGGCGTGCGTGAGGCCGGCGGCGACCGCGTCGAACACCGTGTCGTCAGTGTCGAACTCCGGCTCCTGCGGCACGTAGACCGTGCTCAGATTCTGCTGACGCGAGATGAGGCCGTCGTCAGGCTTCGTGAGGTCGGCGACGATCTTCAGCAGCGACGACTTGCCCGCGCCATTGCGTCCGATCAGCCCAACGCGTTCGCCCGCTTCGAGAGAGAAATCCGCGTGATCGAGCAACGCGACGTGACCGAACGCCAGTTGGGCGCCGGTAATGGTGTAGAGCGACATGGAGAATTGGAGAAGACAGCGATGAGTCGGAACTGCCCATTGTACCGGGCGCGCGGCCGGGTGCCTGTATGCCGGAAGAGATAGGCAGAATGGCCGGCTTGCGGGGCGCGCACGGGGCGGTGGCGAACCTTGGCGGCGGGCTCGGCGGCAGAAGGAGGACGAACCTCGGCGCTGCGTCGATGCGAGCCGCCAGAGACGCCGGCTAGCGCTAACGGACGGACAATCGCCGCGCGCGCCCTTCCGGTCATCCAGGGCGGCGGGCGGCTTACTTCACGTGCACCGTGATGGTCTTGCTCATTTCCGGACCGTACGACCGATGGGCGCCGTCGCCGAATTGCAACGTCAACGTATGGTCGCCCGGCGGCAAGGTCAGATCGGTCTCGGTCTGGCCCTTGCCGAAGTGCAGCGACTTGTCGCTGACAGGAATCACCTCGCCCTTGGGCAGAGGCTTGCCGTCGATCAGCAGATGATGATGGCCGGTGCCATCCGTCATCGTGCCAGCCGGCGCGATCTTCATTCCCTGCACGCCGAATTCGACGTGCACCGGATTGCTGACGCTCGCGCCATCCGCCGGCTGCACGAAGGACACGCTCGCGGCCTGCGCCACACCCGAGACGGCGAGCAATCCGGCCAATGCGGCACCAGCCAGCCACTTGTGTTTGAACATCGTAGTTCTCCTTTAGGAAACGGGAGCCAGACACGGGATCTTGGCGGTGACGGCGAGCGCGACGCGCCTGTCGCCGTCAACTGAGACCGATCGTCGCATTTCATGCCGGATGCGTTGCGCGCCTGTCTATTCAGTTAGCTGCGGATCACAGCATACATGCTGTGGGTGACATGGTCCGTCCAGTGGGTTCCGGAGGGTCCCCGACGCGTTGCGGCGGCGCCGCAACGGCAATTCACGGTCGGATTGACAAATTCCGGTAACATTGCGCGTTGCCGCGCTGCCAAAAAAAGGGGCAGACTAAGCGGGCCATTGCATTGAACTATAGAAGAGTGCGTCGTGAGCGAAGTAATTGAAGTGATCGAATACAAGAGCTGGGTCTGCCTGATTTGCGGCTGGATCTACAACGAGGAAGAAGGCCTGCCCGAAGAAGGCATCGCGCCGGGCACGCGCTTCGCCGCGATTCCGGAAGACTGGCGCTGCCCGCTGTGCGATGTCGGCAAGGCGGAGTTTACGGTAGTGGAGTTTTGAGGTGGGTTGATTGAAATGGGGTGGCTGGTGATGGCGTTGCCGGTTGTGACGCCTCCAGGCCAAGCCGGCTTCCAGCCAGCGTCCCCGCGATCCACACGGCCCAGCAGGCAATGCCGCTGGGCCGTTTGCTTTGTAGAACGGCCTCGCCGCCCTCCTCGCGCCCGGGCGTGTTTGATATACTCTGCGCTCGCTGGCGAAATTTGGACTCGCCCAATCCTCGCGGACCTCGTCCGGTGGCAGGGTTGCTGCGAATAGTCCGGTTCGGTCCTCTCCCTGTAGTTCAATGGATAGAACAAGTGCCTCCTAAGCGCTAGATACAGGTTCGATTCCTGTCAGGGGGACCAGCCACCAACTCTCAGCTTCCGCTGACGCATCACCGCATCGAAGCCTCGCGCCATACCCCTTCGCGATCGGCGCAACCCAAAAATCTCACCAAAACCCGGTTCGGGTTCGTATTGGTAAGGCTCGGCGCGAATGCGAGATCCGTACGAGGTCATCGCAGTTCAGGCATGCGCGCCTCAGCCTCGTTGAGCAGCTTGCAAGCAGCGCGACCGGCCCTGCCAGATCACAGCACCCAGCCACGCCACCCCGTTAGGACATCATCAAGACGGCCGCTTCGGAATATTCAGCCCCCTCTCCACCGCCGGACGCGCAATGAAGGCAGCTAGCGCACGCGTCACATTCGGAAAGTCCTGAATGCCGACCAGTTCACCCGCTTCGTAGAAGCCGGCCAGGTTGCGCACCCACGGAAAAGTAGCGATATCCGCAATCGAATACTTGTCACCGAGAATCCACGCACGTCCTTCGAGCTGCTGTTCCAACACACCGAGCAGCCGCCTCGATTCGGCGACGTAGCGATCGCGCGGACGCTTGTCTTCGTATTCCTTGCCGGCGAACTTATGGAAGAAGCCCACCTGGCCGAACATCGGGCCGATCCCGCCCATCTGGAACATCACCCACTGGATCGCTTCATAGCGGCCAGCGGCGTCCTGCGGAATGAACTGGCCGCTCTTGTCCGCGAGGTAAATCAGGATCGCGCCGGACTCGAAGAGCGGCAGCGGTTTACCGTCCGGGCCGTGCGGATCGAGGATCGCCGGGATCTTGTTGTTCGGATTGAGCGACCGGAACTCTGTCGTCATCTGATCGTCGGTATCGAAGCGCACGAGATGCGGTTCATACGGCAGCCCTGTCTCTTCAAGCATGATCGAAATTTTCACGCCGTTCGGCGTCGGCAGCGAATAGAGCTGGATCCGGTCAGGATGCTCGGCGGGCCATTTCTTCGTGATCGGAAAAGCGGATAAATCGGTCATGGAACGGTGTCACCCTTGTGCGTGAGTCGTGCGAGTTGGAACGCGAAACGGGCGCGAGGCGAACGGCGTCGTGGGACGATCGGACTCGCAGACCCGAGCGCGGGACCGCCCAATATAAACCGACTCGCGTTAGCGCGTGCGCGGCCGCCTCAGCGGGCGCGAGGCGCGAACGCGAGCACGTTGCGCTTCGCCGCCGCCTTCAATCGAGGCCGATGAACGCGCCTCACAAACGCAACCCATGGACGCGCTTGCACGAGTCAGCGACTAACCGCTCAACCCCGGCGACATCCCCAGCGACTCAGCTCAGCCCTCGCCAACACGGCCGAAAATACCCGCCTCGCTCGGCCGCAAATCACACGCGGCCAAAACGCTCACCACAGATCCTTGGTCGCCGTGCCCGCGCGCAAGTTATACCCTTCACGCCACAACGCCGCGCCGACCGTCAACAGCAGCGTCTTCTGCTCGCCGTCGAGCAATTCCCACGCGGTCGCGAGCCAGGTGGCGAAACTCGCGCAGGTGGGCTCGAGGTCGGCGGGTGTTTTGCCTTCCAGGTACTGCCGTTCGAACATCGAAAGTATTTTTTCGGGTGTCATTGGCGCTACCTCTGTGTGGGATGCGCCAAGTCTAAAGGCGACACCCCACACACGGAATGCCTCGCAACGCCGATCGCGGGTTACTCCCAGGCGAAAATCGCCAGGCATCCACGGCTACGCGTCACCAACGACAGCAATCTCGTAATGCCCCCGTCCCGCGTCCCCAGGAAGCGGAAAGAAAACAGGAAAACGAAAACACCAAAGAGAAAGAGGCGCCGAAGCGCCTCCTTCCGCCACCTGGCAACAAGCACGCCGGCAGCAGCAATTGCAACCGGCCTTACGGCATGTTGCGCTTGGCGTTGTCCTTGGCGTCTTCCTTGGCATCGCCGTAGGCCTTCTGCACCTTGCCCGCGCCTTGCTGCAGGTCGCCCTTCGCTTCTCTCGCCGGGTTATTGGTAGCCTTGCCAACGGCCTCGTTGACCTTGCCCTTGACCTGTTCGCCCACACCCTTCACCTGGTCCTTGTTCATGTTCGGCTCCACTTTTGGAATGCCGGCGCGACATTACGCCAGTATCCGTATTCAGCAACGGGTATGCCCGAGGCTGTCGGCGGCCCGATGCATCGACGAAGGCCGTCGAAAAAAAATTAATAAAATGCCTAAAGTTTGACGAAAACGTGCCGTAAAAGGGCCATGGAGGCGCCATGGACCGCACACCCGCTATGCTTTCCGGATCATCTCAAGCCACGCTGCACGAGCGCGACATCGCGCATATTGCGCGCGTGATGGGCATGTCTTTACGCGGCGACCTTGCCGGCCCGATTTTGCCGCCCGCCTATTGGCGCAAGCGTCTGCACCAGTTGCTCGACAGCGGCCATCTGTCTCACGCGCAGCTCTGCACGGTCGACAGCCTGCTGCTGCAACTCCAGCAGTTCGAAACCGCGGCGCAACCAGCATTGGACGAGCCGGCGCCGAGCGCTGCCGCCCCGTTTCCGCCGCCTTACCCCTCCTGCGCCAGCCGCGCCGGCTGACGCTCGCCGCGCATCGCCGGCGCTTGCGGCCGGCCTGCCCGACCTGCCTTTACCTCGATAAAAAAAGCCGCGAATCACATCGCGGCCTCAAACACACGTCGCAACGCGAGGAATTCGCGTCACGCCGACAGCCTACACATTCCACTGTGACAAACAGATCTAGCCGCCGACACCCTTGGTCCGGCCGGAAATTTTCCGCCCATACGCCGTGAAAATAGGAAAAACGGGACGGCCTTAGGTCATAATGTCCGCAAAAATTCCCAGCAAGGACGCCCGTGACCCTCGCCGCACCGCTCAACCTGCTCCGGCAGGCACGCGCCCGCTTCACTCAACGCGAAATCGCCGCGCATGTCGGCAAGGACATCAAGACGGTACGCCGCTGGGAAAAAGGCGAAACGCCATGCCCGGCCATGCTGGAGCCGGCCTTGCGCGATCTGCTGCAGCAAGGCGCGCGGGCGACGAACGGCGCCGCAGCCGGAGCGCAGTTTCGTTTCATCGATCTGTTCGCCGGCATCGGCGGAATCCGGATGGGCTTCGAAGCGCACGGTGGCGATTGCGTGTTCACGAGCGAATGGAACGATTTCTCCATCAAGACGTATCGCGAAAACTATCCCGGCGGCGGCGAGCACACGCTGATCGGCGACATCGTCTCCTTCCCCGCCGAAGACGTGCCGAGTCACGACGTGCTGCTCGGCGGCTTCCCGTGCCAGCCGTTTTCGATCGCCGGCGTCAGCAAGAAAAACGCGCTGGGCCGGCCGCACGGTTTCGAATGCACTACGCAAGGCACGCTCTTTTTCGACGTCGCGCGAATCATCGCGGCCAAGCGCCCCGCCGCGTTCCTGCTGGAGAATGTGAAGAATCTGCTGTCGCATGACAAGGGCCGCACGTTCGACGTGATCCTGCAAACCTTGCGCGACGAACTCGGCTACGAGGTGCATTACCGCGTCGTCGACGGCCAGCATTTCACGCCGCAGCATCGGGAGCGCATTATCATCGTCGGCTTTCGCGGAAAGACGGCGTTCTCGTGGGACGACCTGCAACTGCCCGAACAGGGCCCACGGCTCGGCTCGATTCTGCATCGCACGGACGGCAGCGAACCGGTGCTGCCGTGGGACCACGACCGCTTCTTCGACCACACCGCACAGCGCGTGCAGCCGAAGTACACGCTGACACCGAACCTGTGGGCCTATCTGCAAAACTACGCGGCGAAACACCGGGCGGCGGGCAACGGCTTCGGCTTCGGCATGGCGTATCCAGATAGCGTCACGCGCACGCTGTCGGCGCGTTATCACAAGGACGGCTCCGAGATTCTGGTCTATCAGGGCGAAGCGCTGCGCCCGCGCCGCCTGACGCCGCGCGAGTGCGCGCGGCTGATGGGCTTTCCCGACACCTTCAGGATTCCGGTCAGCGATACACAGGCCTACCGGCAATTCGGCAACAGCGTCGTCATGCCGGTGATGCGCGAAGTGGCGCGCATCATGCTGCCGCATGTGCAAACTTTGCTCGCCGAGGACAACCGCCATGGTTCGAAGCAAGCCCTCTCGCTGTACGCGTGAGCGACGCCGCGCGATAGCCGCCCGGCGGCCCGATCACCGCGCATTCCGGCACTGAGACATGGTCGATATCGTCGATAGCGCGACGCGCAGCCGGATGATGTCCGGCATCCGCGGCCGCAATACCAAACCGGAGATCCTGATCCGCAGCCTGCTGCATCGGCAGGGCTTCCGCTTCCGCCTGGACGCGCGCGATCTGCCGGGACGCCCGGACATCGTGTTGCCGCGTTATCGCGCGGTGGTGCTGGTGCACGGCTGCTTCTGGCACGGCCATGACTGCCATCTCTTCAAATGGCCGCAAACCCGGCCTGAGTTCTGGCGCGAGAAGATCGGCCGCAATCGCAGCAATGACGACAAGGTTCGCGACGCGCTTCTCGCCGGCGGATGGCGCGTGGCGGTGGTGTGGGAATGCGCATTGCGAGGCGCCAATCGCGACATCGGCGGTGTGTTGCAGCGGCTCGTCGAGTGGTTGAAGAGCGACGCGCCGAGCTTCGAAGAACGCGGCTGAAAGACGCCTGTAGCGTTGCCGGGCTCGAGCGAATCCGATAGCCGCTGGTGATACACTCGACGAGCTAACCCGGAGTCTCTTTGCGTGCGGCCATGCCCGCGCAGGCCGCATGGTCCGCAGCGAAATCTCACGTTGCGGCGATCCCAGAACCAATCAACAAGGGAGGCACATCATGGCTGATTTCCGTCTCTGGTCCGACGACTTTCCCACCAACGGCTTCATGCCGAAAGCCCACGAGTACAACGACAAGGCGTTCGGCGTGGACGGCGAGAACATCTCACCCGCGTTGCAGTGGGACGCGCCGCCGCCCGACACCCAAAGCTTCGCGCTCACCGTCCACGATCCCGACGCGCCGACCGGCAGCGGCTTCTGGCACTGGGTCGTGGTGAACATTCCGGCCGACGCCCGCTCGCTGCCGCGCAACGCCGGCAAGGCGGACGGCTCGCTGCTGCCGCAAGGCGCGCTGCAGGTGCGCAACGACTACGGCACGGTCGGCTTCGGCGGCGCCGCGCCGCCGCGCGGCGACCGGACGCATCGCTACATCTTCCGGCTGCATGCGCTGAAGGTGCCGCATTTGCCCATCAACGCGGACACCACCAACGCGGTCGCCCGCTTCATGACGCATCTGAACGAGATCGACTCGACCACCCACACGGGACTGTACGAACTCAAATAGACGATCGGCAGCGCTGTCGGCGCCCGGTCGCGGCGCCGGCAGCTTCGCCGGTTCGCGTTCGACGGCGCCCGACGCGGTCTTTCGACGACGGCTTGCCGCGCGTGTGAGCCATCTCATCACCCGAGCGTCGCGCCGTCCCACTACAAATCAAACAAGCGATGCACGTAAAACCCTCGCGCAACGACAGCCCCCAGCCGGCCGCAACAGCCGGAGCAGCTTCTCCCGACGCCCCCGGCGCCTCGCGCGCGCACGAAGCCGAACAAGGCCTGCCGATTCCGCAGCGCTACTGGGCGATGCTGGTCATCGCACTCGCGCTCACGCTCGCGGTGCTCGACAGCGCGATCGCCAACGTGGCCTTGCCGACGATCGCGCGCAACCTGCGCGCGAGCGCGGCCGGCTCGATTTGGGTCGTCAACGCGTATCAGCTCGCGGTCACCATTTCGCTGCTGCCGCTCGCCTCGCTCGGCGACCGCATCGGCTACCGGCGCATCTACCTGAGCGGGCTGATTCTGTTTACGGTGGCCTCGTTCGGCTGCGCGCTGTCCACGTCACTGCCCACGCTCGCGCTGGCCCGCGTGATTCAGGGCTTCGGCGCGGCGGGCATCATGAGCGTGAATACCGCGCTCGTGCGCATGATCTACCCGCCCACTCAACTCGGGCGCGGCGTCGCGATCAACGCGATGGTGGTCGCAGTGTCGTCGGCGGTCGGGCCCACGGTGGCCGCCGGCGTGCTCGCGGTCGCGTCGTGGCCGTGGCTGTTCGCGATCAATGTGCCGATCGGCATCGCGGCGATCATCGGCGGCTTCAAGGCGCTGCCGATGAACCCCGGCCACGAGTCGCCCTACGACTACCTGAGCGCGGTGATGAACGCGTTCGTGTTCGGACTGCTGATTTTCGCGGTCGACGGCCTCGGCCACGGCGAGCGCTTCGGCTATATCGCCCTCGAAGCGATCGGCGCGCTGGTGATCGGCTACTTCTTCGTGCGCCGCCAGTTGACGCAGCCCGCGCCGCTGCTGCCGATCGATTTGTTGAGGATTCCGGTGTTCGCGCTGTCGGTCGGCACGTCGGTCTGCTCGTTCTGTGCGCAGATGCTCGCCTTCGTGTCGCTGCCGTTTCTGCTGCAGGAAACCCTCGGCATGTCGCAAGTCGAAACCGGCCTGCTGATGACGCCGTGGCCCGCGGTCATCATCATCGCGGCGCCGATTTCGGGCGTGCTGTCGGACAAGGTGTCGGCGGGCTGGCTGGGCGGCGTCGGACTCGCCGCGCTGACGGTCGGCCTGCTGCTGCTCGCCACGCTCGGCGCGCATCCCGAACCCATGCAGATCGCGTGGCGCATGGCCTTGTGCGGCGTGGGCTTCGGCATCTTCCAGTCGCCCAACAACCGCACCATGCTGTCCGCCGCGCCGCGCAATCGCAGCGGCGGCGCGAGCGGCATGCTCGGCACCGCGCGCCTGACCGGGCAGACGCTCGGTGCGGCGCTGGTCGCGCTGATCTTCGGCGTTGCGCCGCAAAATGGGCCGACCGTTTCGCTGTATGTCGCCGCGGGATTCTCGGCGGTCGCGGCGGTGGTCAGCACGATGCGCGTGATGCAGCGAGTTACCACGGAAGCTGCCTGAGGCACTCCGCCACGCAAAGACACGAAGGGCGCGGGGGGCAAGATTGGGGAAGCCCCCCGGGGGGGTTAGTTTTTTTTTGTACCGGGGCCGCCCG
>NZ_JARESU010000660.1:0-363 GCF_046027075.1 Paraburkholderia sp. RL18-085-BIA-A
AGTGATCACCCGGGTGCGAAAGCGCCCCGGGGTGCGCCGATTGACGCGGCGATCGAAGATCAGTTGCACCTGGCCCGGGCGTCCGATGTCCAGGTTCTCGCGGATGACCTGCTCGAAGAAGATGCGGCCTGTCACCGGTCGATCGAGCACTTGGGGCAGCGCGAACTCGGCCTGCAGGATCGACAGCGCGTAGCGGTAGCCCGCGGCTCGACCGGGACGCTCGAATGGATGCGGCAGCCGTGCCAGCCACTTGCGCAGCCCATCAATCTTGCGCTCGTCGAGCCCATCGCAGATTCGCTGCAGCGCCTTGGGGTCTTCGCACCAGAGGATGCCGTTGTCCAGCGCCTCGAAGGCGATGCCGCA
>NZ_JARESU010000661.1:0-359 GCF_046027075.1 Paraburkholderia sp. RL18-085-BIA-A
CCGAGATCGGCCGGCAGGTCGGGATGGTCGATCCGTACCCGGCTCTTTTCGCGCAGTTCGGTCCAGAACTCGCCCAGCACCGCGGTCGGCGTGCTCATGCTGCCGCGCTTCACCAGCTGGTACAGCCGGTTCGCGGTCGGCGTGAGGCCGAAGCGGAAGAACAGCAGCGCGCAGACCTCGCGGTAGAGCTCGCGCGTCTTCGGGAAGTCGGCCTTCAGGCGCCCGATTTCGGCCGCCAGGCGGGTTTCATCAGGAAGGGCGTCGGACATGGGCTCAGGTTCAGTCAAATTTTGAACATAATATAACGTAAACCGCTTCATTTCTAATTGTTTATGGTCATAATTTTGACATTAACCGTA
>NZ_JARESU010000662.1:0-358 GCF_046027075.1 Paraburkholderia sp. RL18-085-BIA-A
TCATGCACGGTATGCCGAGCGGCCTCTGTTTTCCATTCTTCTTCAGAATAAAAACTCTTCGAAGCGGAAGAGGCGAATAACCCCGCCTCTTCATCGACCCAATCGCGTTGGTCTTTGCCACCGGTGTTTTCCACGTGACCTTGTCCACACCGGCGGTATTCTTGCCTTTGTTTTCAGTCACCCGCTTGACGGCTAAAGCTTTGCCGCTAAACGAGTGGGTCAGCAGCCATTGCAAGGCTTTCACCTTGCTGTGGCGGCCAGCCTGTGACGCCTTCACAATACGCGTCTGCAGCCCTCTTACATGCCGTTGGACTTTGGCCCAGTTGATGCCGTCCCACGTCACGCCAGAAGGTGCACG
>NZ_JARESU010000663.1:0-358 GCF_046027075.1 Paraburkholderia sp. RL18-085-BIA-A
GGGCATTGGCGCTTCGTCGACATGCGCCACGTCATGAACGTAAAGCGGTGTGCCGCCCGCAGCGGTACGCAGCACGATGTTGCCGATGTCGGTTGTGTTACGCAGCAACCCCTCGCCGCGGATGATCGATTCTCCGCCGTTGTGCTCGATCGTCGCGCCGCCTGTTGCGCCGTTGTTCATCTGCACCGCATTGAAGATGTCGCCGACCGACAGGCCGTAACGCGTGAGCGCATTGTCGTCGACCTGCACTTCGTACGTCTTCAGGAGGCCGCCGTTCACATTCACGTTGACCACGCCTTGCACCTGGCGCAGCCTTGGTGCGATCTGCCAGTCGAGCAGGGTGCGCAACGTCATCAGC
>NZ_JARESU010000664.1:0-358 GCF_046027075.1 Paraburkholderia sp. RL18-085-BIA-A
AGGCATTGGCGCTTCGTCGACATGCGCCACGTCATGAACGTAAAGCGGTGTGCCCCCCGCGGCGGTACGCAGCACGATGTTGCCGATGTCGCTTGTGTTACGCAGCAACCCCTCGCCGCGGATGATCGATTCTCCGCCGTTGTGCTCAATTGTCGCGCCGCCCGTTGCGCCGTTGTTCATCTGCACCGCATTGAAGATGTCGCCGACCGACAGGCCGTAACGTGTGAGCGCATTGTCGTCGACCTGCACTTCGTACGTCTTCAGGAGGCCGCCGTTCACATTCACGTCGACCACGCCTTGCACCTGGCGCAGCCTTGGTGCGATCTGCCAGTCGAGCAGGGTGCGCAACGTCATCAGA
>NZ_JARESU010000665.1:0-353 GCF_046027075.1 Paraburkholderia sp. RL18-085-BIA-A
GCGCACCGGCGCTGATGGTCAGCCGAAGTGCCGCAGGTTGATCATCGTGTAAGCGAGGGTCTTGAATGCATAGTGAACCGGGCTCAGACGCTCAAAGCGAAGCAGAAGGCGCCGGAACTTGTCCTCCCAGGCGAAGACCCGCTCGATGGTCCAGAAGCGCTCCTCGAAAATGTCCGGATTGAAGTGCAGTTTGCGGCCCCGCTTTGGTGTTTTACGTCCGCGTGGGTTTTCGGGAATGTTGGGAATCATGTCCCGGTTGAAAATCGCCTTGCGGTTAGCCCGGCAGTCGTAGACGCCGTCCAGGCTGACCGTTGAGCCCTGCAGGTCCATGCCAATGGCGCGGGCGATCTGGT
>NZ_JARESU010000666.1:0-353 GCF_046027075.1 Paraburkholderia sp. RL18-085-BIA-A
GCGCTGGCAATGAACGCATCTGGGACGATCACCATGTCGATGACTGAGCTGGACCGGCTGAAGGTTGTCCAGGCCGTATGTGAGCGGCGTCTGAAACCGGGACAGGCGGCAGAGCGACTGTCGTTCAGCGTGCGTCAGGTCGAACGCCTGGTGCAGCGCTACCAGGCTGCCGGCGTAGCCGGGCTGGTGTCAGGCAAGCGCGGCCGACCGGGCAATCATCAGTTGCCCGATGGCCTGGCGCGACGCGCGCTGGCTGTCATTCGCGAGCGCTATGCCGATTTCGGGCCGACGCTCGCGTGCGAGAAGCTGCGGGAATGTCATGGCATCGGTCTGTCGGTCGAAACGGTGCGCGC
>NZ_JARESU010000667.1:0-352 GCF_046027075.1 Paraburkholderia sp. RL18-085-BIA-A
CCAGATCGCCCACGCCATTGGCATGGACCTGCAGGGCTCAACGGTCAGCCTGGACGGCGTCTACGACTGCCGGGCTAACCGCAAGGCGATTTTCAACCGGGACACGATTCCCAACATTCCCGAAAACCCACGCGGACGTAAAACACCAAAGCGGGGCCGCAAACTGCACTTCAATCGGGACATTTTCGAGGAGCGCTTCTGGACCATCGAGCGGGTCTTCGCCTGGGAGGACAAGTTCCGGCGGCTTCTGCTTCGCTTCGAGCGTCTGAGCCCGGTTCACTATGCATTCAAGACCCTCGCTTACACGATGATCAACCTGCGGCACTACGGCTGACTATCAGCGCCGGTGCGA
>NZ_JARESU010000668.1:0-349 GCF_046027075.1 Paraburkholderia sp. RL18-085-BIA-A
TGTACCGCTCGGCATCGTCGGCAGCACGGGCGTCGCAGGTCTGACCTTGGGCGGAGGAACCGGCTATCTGACGCGCAAGCACGGCCTCACGGTCGACAATCTGCTCGAGGTGGATGTAGTCCTGGCCGACGGCTCTTTCGTCACCGCCAGCAAGGACAAGCACGTTGACCTCTTCTGGGCCGTGCGCGGTGGCGGCGGTAACTTCGGCGTGGTCACGAGCTTTCTATTTCAGGCCCACCAGGCCAAAACGGTGTTCGCTGGTCCGATCTTCTGGGACGCCAAGGACGCCAGGCAGGTTATGGCGATGTACCGCGACTTCATCCCAAACGCTCCCGAAGAGCTTGGCCTG
>NZ_JARESU010000669.1:0-349 GCF_046027075.1 Paraburkholderia sp. RL18-085-BIA-A
CGTACCGCTCGGCATCGTCGGCAGCACGGGCGTCGCAGGTCTGACCTTGGGCGGAGGAACCGGCTATCTCACGCGCAAGCACGGCCTCACGGTCGACAATCTGCTCGAGGTGGATGTAGTGCTGTCCGACGGCTCTTTCGTCACCGCTAGCAAGGACAAGCACGTTGACCTCTTCTGGGCGGTGCGCGGTGGCGGCGGTAACTTCGGCGTGGTCACGAGCTTTCTATTTCAGGCCCACGAAGCCAAAACGGTGTTCGCTGGTCCGATCTTCTGGGACGCCAAGGACGCCAGGCAGGTTATGGCGATGTACCGCGACTTCATCCCAAACGCTCCCGAAGACCTTGGCCTC
>NZ_JARESU010000067.1:0-46544 GCF_046027075.1 Paraburkholderia sp. RL18-085-BIA-A
ATAAAGGTGGGGTTTCTGCGTTTACGGAGGTGCTGAAATCACTATATAAGTGAGAACCTTGGGTTTGGAGCGGCCAAACAAGTCTTGACAACAAGCGGTTGTTCCACCATAATCATCAGTTCTCTACGGAGGGGTGCCCGAGTGGCTAAAGGGGGCAGACTGTAAATCTGTTGGCTTACGCCTACGTTGGTTCGAATCCAACCTCCTCCACCAGATATAAATTGCAGCAGTTGTGGGAATCCACGAATCCTTGCGGGTGTAGCTCAATGGTAGAGCAGAAGCCTTCCAAGCTTACGACGAGGGTTCGATTCCCTTCACCCGCTCCAGCAACACAGAAGTAGCGCCCATGTGGCTCAGTGGTAGAGCACTCCCTTGGTAAGGGAGAGGTCGGCAGTTCGATCCTGCCCATGGGCACCAGAAGTACGCGGTGACTGTTTGCGCCCGGCGCAACGTACGGAAAAATCCTCTTAGGAGTCGAAAATGGCCAAGGGTAAGTTTGAGCGGACCAAGCCGCACGTGAACGTCGGCACGATCGGTCACGTTGACCACGGCAAGACCACGCTGACGGCAGCGATCACGACGGTTCTGACGCAGAAGTTCGGCGGCGAAGCGAAGGCATACGACCAGATCGACGCGGCGCCGGAAGAGAAGGCACGTGGTATCACGATCAACACGGCACACGTCGAGTACGAAACGGCGAACCGCCACTACGCACACGTTGACTGCCCGGGCCACGCTGACTATGTGAAGAACATGATCACGGGCGCAGCGCAGATGGACGGCGCGATCCTGGTGTGCTCGGCAGCAGACGGCCCGATGCCGCAAACGCGTGAGCACATCCTGCTGGCGCGTCAGGTTGGCGTTCCGTACATCATCGTGTTCCTGAACAAGTGCGACATGGTGGATGACGCTGAGCTGCTGGAGCTCGTCGAGATGGAAGTTCGCGAACTTCTGTCGAAGTACGACTTCCCGGGCGACGACACGCCGATCATCAAGGGTTCGGCCAAGCTGGCGCTGGAAGGCGACAAGGGTGAGCTGGGCGAAGTGGCGATCATGAACCTGGCCGACGCGCTGGACACGTACATCCCGACGCCGGAGCGCGCGGTGGACGGCGCGTTCCTGATGCCGGTGGAAGACGTGTTCTCGATCTCGGGCCGTGGCACGGTGGTGACGGGGCGCGTTGAGCGCGGTGTCGTCAAGGTCGGCGAAGAAATCGAAATCGTCGGTATCAAGCCGACGGTGAAGACGACCTGCACGGGCGTGGAAATGTTCCGCAAGCTGCTCGACCAGGGCCAGGCAGGCGACAACGTGGGTATTCTGCTGCGCGGCACGAAGCGTGAAGACGTGGAGCGTGGCCAGGTGCTGGCGAAGCCGGGTTCGATCAACCCGCACACGCACTTCACGGCTGAAGTGTACGTGCTGAGCAAGGACGAAGGTGGCCGTCACACGCCGTTCTTCAACAACTATCGTCCGCAGTTCTACTTCCGTACGACGGACGTGACGGGCTCGATCGAGTTGCCGAAGGACAAGGAAATGGTGATGCCGGGCGACAACGTGTCGATCACGGTGAAGCTGATCAACCCGATCGCGATGGAAGAAGGTCTGCGCTTTGCAATCCGCGAAGGCGGCCGTACGGTCGGCGCAGGTGTGGTTGCCAAGATTCTCGAGTAACGCCAGATAGTTCTCGTTGATCGGTAGTTTCGGGGTTGGCCGTGTCGTCAACCCCAAATGGTTTAGGGGCATAGCTCAACTGGCAGAGCGTCGGTCTCCAAAACCGAAGGTTGGGGGTTCGATTCCCTCTGCCCCTGCCAACTCTTGCGTCGTATGTGGCGCTTCGTTAAGGTGTTATGGCGAATCCTTCCGTCGAAACTGTAAATACATCCGGCGACAAGTTGATGCTCGTTGCCGGCGTATTGTTGGTCTTGGCCGGGTTCGTGGGGTTCTTCTGGCTCAATGGCCAGGAATGGTACATCCGCGGAGCTGCCTTGGCTGTTGGTGCTATAGCGGGTGTTACAGTCGGTCTTCTCTCTGCGCCTGGCAAGGGTTTCATCGCTTTCGCCAAAGACTCGTACAAAGAAGTCCGTAAGGTTGTATGGCCGACTCGTAAAGAGGCCACCCAGACAACGCTCGTAGTGTTCGGCTTCGTGTTCGTTATGGCGATCTTTCTTTGGGTTAGTGATAAATCCATCGAATGGGCGATTTTCTCGGTGATTCTGGGTTGGAAATGATATGAGCGATACTCCGGCATCCCCGAGTGGCAAACGTTGGTACGTGGTGCACGCCTACTCCGGTATGGAGAAGAGCGTGCAACGCGCGCTTCAGGAGCGCATCGAACGTGCTGGCATGCAAGACCAGTTTGGTCAAATCCTCGTTCCCACTGAAGAAGTGGTCGAGGTAAAAGGCGGTCATAAATCGGTGACCGAACGTCGTTTCTTCCCCGGCTACGTGCTCGTGGAAATGGAAATGACGGACGAAACGTGGCACCTTGTGAAGAATACGGCTAAGGTGACGGGCTTCGTCGGCGGTGCACGTAATCGCCCGAGTCCGATTTCCCCGCGGGAAGTCGAGAAAATCATGTCACAAATGCAGGAAGGCGTGGAGAAGCCGCGTCCGAAGACCCTGTTTGAAGTAGGCGAGATGGTGCGGGTGAAGGACGGTCCATTCACGGATTTCAATGGCAGCGTCGAAGAAGTGAATTACGAAAAGTCGCGTGTCCGTGTTTCCGTTACAATTTTCGGCCGCGCAACGCCGGTCGAGCTGGAATTTGGCCAAGTCGAAAAGTTGTAATCCAGAATTCTACGGGGCGCACCAATCGGTGCGTTCCGTATTTCGCGCTTACGGTCCGCGCAATGACCGTTGAGGAGCGCAAGTAGTCAATTTTCCGGCGAACGCGCGCTACTACTCACTGAACGTCCGCATGCATCTTTGCGGCGTTCCAAAGAGGTTTTCAAAATGGCAAAGAAAATCATCGGCTTTATCAAGCTGCAGATTCCTGCAGGTAAAGCCAACCCGTCGCCGCCGGTCGGTCCGGCACTGGGCCAGCGTGGCCTGAACATCATGGAGTTCTGCAAGGCGTTCAACGCGCAGACTCAAGCACTGGAACCGGGTCTGCCGATTCCGGTCGTGATCACCGCGTTTGCTGACAAGAGCTTCACGTTCGTCCTGAAGACGCCGCCGGCTACGGTTCTGATCAAGAAGGCAGCGAAGATCGACAAGGGTTCGAGCAAGCCGCATACCGACAAGGTCGGCAAGATCACCCGCGTTCAAGCTGAAGACATCGCCAAGACCAAGATGCCCGATCTGACGGCGGCGGATCTGGACGCAGCGGTTCGCACGATCGCTGGTAGCGCCCGCTCGATGGGCATCACCGTGGAGGGCGTGTAAATGGCTAAGCTTTCTAAGCGTCTGCAAGTATTTGCAGCCAAAGTTGATCGTCAGAAGCTGTACCCGATCGATGACGCTCTGTCGCTCGTGAAGGAATGCGCAAGCGCGAAGTTCGACGAGTCGATCGACGTCGCAGTGCAACTCGGCATCGACGCGAAGAAATCGGACCAAGTGGTTCGTGGCTCGGTCGTGCTGCCGGCTGGTACCGGCAAGTCGGTCCGCGTCGCAGTGTTCGCACAAGGCGAAAAGGCCGAGCAAGCTCGGGCAGCTGGCGCAGAAGTCGTCGGTATGGAAGATCTGGCTGAACAGGTCAAGGCTGGCAAGCTGGACTTCGACATCGTGATCGCTTCGCCGGACACAATGCGCGTTGTCGGTACGCTGGGTCAGATCCTCGGCCCGCGCGGCCTGATGCCGAACCCGAAGGTTGGCACGGTTACGCCGGACGTAGCGACTGCAGTGAAGAACGCCAAGGCTGGTCAGGTGCAATTCCGTGTCGACAAGGCCGGTATCATCCACGCGACCATCGGCCGTGCTTCGTTCGAGCCGAAGGCTCTGCGTAGCAACCTGAACGCTCTCGTCGAAGCGCTGCAAAAGGCAAAGCCGGCAACGAGCAAGGGTGTCTACCTGCGCAAGGTTGCGGTGTCGAGCACGATGGGTGTTGGCGTTCGCGTCGATCAGGCATCGATCGCAGCACAGTAAAATTTCATCGCCTCGACGAGAGTCAGGGCGGTTTTATGGGCTTTGGGCGGTTGCGAGGTGGCAGTTTGCATCGTGCAACCGGTTGTCAAAGACCGTTGGCGGGCACGCAGCAAGTAGGCGAGTCCTTAATGTAAAGCCAACGCAGATGGCGAACCCGAAAAGGTTTTGTAGTGATGAAACCGTTGGATGTCCGCAGCGATGTGGGCCTCGGACGGTCGAAATACTCCTGACTGGTCGGACGCCGTTATTGAACGCGGTACACATGGCGCACGCTGCGTGTATCGAATCTGGAGGTTAACCGTGCCACTCAACAAAGAAAGCAAGCAGGCCGTCGTCGCTGAGGTTGCCGCGCAAGTCGCGAAAGCCCAGACCGTGGTTCTGGCTGAGTATCGTGGGATCACGGTTGGCGATCTGACCAAGCTGCGCGCGAAAGCGCGTGAGCAACAGGTTTACCTTCGCGTGTTGAAGAACACGCTGGCGCGCCGCGCTGTCGAAGGTACCCCGTTTGCTCCGCTGGCGGAGCAGATGACCGGCCCCCTGATCTACGGCATCTCGGAAGATGCAATTGCTGCTGCTAAGGTCGTCAATGACTTCAGCAAGAGCAATGACAAGTTGGTCATCAAGGCTGGCGCCTACGAAGGCAACGTGATGGACAAGGCAGGCGTGCAAGCGCTGGCCAACATCCCGAGCCGCGAGGAGCTGCTCTCCAAGCTGTTGTTCGTTATGCAAGCTCCTGTTTCCGGCTTTGCGCGCGCTTTGGCCGCGCTGGCGGAAAAGAAGCAGGGCGAAGAGTCCGCTGCTTAACGTTCCTCAGCCGAGCGTAATTGATCGCTAGCTGTATCCGAATTCAATTTAGGAGTATTTCAAATGGCAATCGCAAAAGAAGACATCCTCGAAGCCGTAGGCTCGATGTCGGTTCTGGAACTGAACGAGCTGGTTAAGGCGTTCGAAGAAAAGTTTGGCGTGTCGGCAGCTGCTGTTGCAGTGGCAGGCCCGGCAGGCGGCGGCGCTGCTGCTGCTGCTGAAGAGCAGACCGAATTCACGGTCAACCTGGTCGAGGTTGGCGCGAACAAGGTTTCCGTCATTAAGGCTGTTCGTGAACTGACGGGTCTCGGCCTGAAGGAAGCGAAGGACCTGGTCGACGGCGCACCGAAGCCTGTTAAGGAATCGGTACCGAAGGCTGCTGCTGAAGAAGCCAAGAAGAAGCTGGAAGAAGCCGGCGCGAAGGCTGAAATCAAGTAAGTTTCAGTGCGCTGTGCGAAGGCTGGCGGTTTTTCACCGCCGGCCTTTTTGTGCTTTGTGGGAGCCGCGTTTTTGCAAGGCCGTTCCGGCAAGAACGTCACTCCCAGAAGCCAAAGAAAATCGTCAGCGGCAACATTGACCGACGTTTTTCTTTGTCTTCTGAAGCGACTGCAGAAGGCAAGTTTGGTCGGGTAGCGGGCAACACAGGCATCCGCTGCCGTCAGCCAGCGGTTGGTAGAGGCCAACCACCAAGCTTCTAGGCTCGTTCAAGCCATCGGACGGCCATCGGGTCTCAGTCGGTGAACACTCGGGTTGTCTCATCAAGGTATCCTGCCTCGACAACAATGCCCGCCGTGATTCGGAGATCGTATGCAATATTCCTTCACCGAGAAGAAGCGTATTCGCAAGAGTTTTGCGAAGCGCCCCATCGTTCACCAAGTACCTTTCCTGCTGGCTACCCAGCTTGAATCATTCAGCACGTTTCTGCAAGCAGACACGTCGTCCACGCAACGCAAGCCGGAAGGCCTGCAGGCTGCGTTTACTTCCGTTTTCCCGATTGTTTCGCATAACGGTTTTGCACGTCTAGAGTTTGTCAGCTACATGCTGTCGCCGCCGGCATTCAACATCAAGGAATGTCAGCAGCGCGGTCTGACATACTGCTCGGCGCTGCGCGCGAAAGTGCGTCTGGTGCTGCTCGACAAGGAATCGCCGAGCAAGCCGGTCGTCAAGGAAGTGAAGGAACAGGAAGTATACATGGGCGAAATTCCGCTCATGACGCCGACCGGTTCGTTCGTGATCAACGGCACGGAACGTGTGATCGTTTCGCAGTTGCATCGTTCGCCGGGCGTGTTCTTCGAACACGACAAGGGCAAGACGCACAGCTCGGGCAAGCTCCTGTTCTCCGCACGTATCATTCCTTACCGCGGCTCGTGGCTCGACTTCGAGTTCGACCCGAAGGACGTGCTGTACTTCCGCGTCGACCGTCGCCGCAAGATGCCGGTCACGATCCTGCTGAAGGCAATCGGCCTCACGCCGGAACAGATCCTCGCAAACTTCTTCGTGTTCGACAATTTCACGCTGATGCCGGAAGGCGCGCAGATGGAATTCGTGCCGGAGCGTCTGCGTGGTGAAGTCGCGCGTTTCGACATCACGGACCGTGATGGCAACGTGATCGTCCAGAAGGACAAGCGGATCAACGCGAAGCACATTCGCGACCTCGACAACGCGAAGACCAAGTTCATCTCGGTTCCGGAAGACTATTTGCTCGGCCGCGTGCTGGCGAAGAACGTTGTCGACGGCGACACCGGTGAAGTCATCGCCAACGCGAACGACGAAATCACCGAGACCGTCCTCGAGAAGCTGCGGGAATCGAAGATCAAAGACATCCAGACTCTCTACACGAACGATCTGGATCAAGGCCCGTATATCTCGTCGACGCTGCGTATCGACGAAACCGCGGACAAGATGGCCGCTCGCATCGCGATCTACCGCATGATGCGTCCGGGCGAGCCGCCGACCGAAGAAGCGGTCGAGGCGCTGTTCAATCGTCTGTTCTACAGCGAAGACGCATACGACCTGTCCAAGGTGGGTCGTATGAAGTTCAATCGCCGCGTGGGCCGCGACGAGATCGTCGGACCGATGACGCTGCAAGACGACGACATCCTCGCAACGATCAAGATCCTGGTCGAACTGCGTAACGGCAAGGGCGAAGTGGACGACATCGACCACTTGGGCAATCGTCGTGTGCGTTGCGTCGGCGAACTGGCGGAAAACCAGTTCCGCGCCGGTCTCGTGCGTGTCGAACGTGCAGTGAAGGAACGCCTCGGCCAGGCCGAAAGCGAAAACCTGATGCCGCACGACCTGATCAACTCGAAGCCGATTTCGTCGGCGATTCGCGAGTTCTTCGGTTCGTCGCAACTGTCGCAGTTCATGGACCAAACGAACCCGCTGTCGGAAATCACCCACAAGCGCCGTGTTTCGGCACTTGGCCCGGGCGGTTTGACGCGTGAGCGCGCTGGCTTTGAAGTCCGCGACGTGCACCCGACTCACTACGGTCGTGTGTGCCCGATTGAAACGCCGGAAGGTCCGAACATCGGCCTGATCAACTCGCTGGCACTGTATGCGCACCTGAACGAATACGGCTTCCTCGAAACGCCGTATCGTAAGGTGGTCGACAGCAAGGTGACGGATCAGATTGACTATCTGTCGGCGATCGAAGAAGGCCGTTACGTGATCGCTCAGGCGAACGCGGCGGTCGCTGCCGACGGCTCGCTGACCGACGAACTGGTGTCGTCGCGTGAAGCAGGCGAAACGCTGATGGTTACGCCGGACCGCATCCAATATATGGACGTGGCGCCGTCGCAGATCGTCTCGGTGGCTGCTTCGCTGATTCCGTTCCTCGAGCACGACGACGCGAACCGCGCGTTGATGGGTTCGAACATGCAGCGTCAGGCTGTGCCGTGTCTGCGTCCTGAGAAGGCGGTGGTCGGTACGGGTATCGAGCGCACGGTGGCGGTCGACTCGGGTACGACGGTTCAGGCGTTCCGCGGCGGTGTCGTGGATTACGTCGACGCCGGCCGTATCGTGATTCGGGTGAACGACGACGAAGCGGTTGCGGGTGAGGTTGGTGTCGACATCTACAACCTGATCAAGTACACGCGTTCGAACCAGAACACGAACATCAATCAGCGTCCGATCGTGAAGATGGGCGACAAGGTTGCGCGTGGCGACGTGCTGGCTGACGGCGCATCGACCGATCTGGGCGAGCTCGCGCTCGGCCAGAACATGCTGATCGCGTTCATGCCGTGGAACGGCTACAACTTCGAAGACTCGATCCTGATCTCGGAAAAGGTCGTGGCCGACGATCGCTACACGTCGATCCACATCGAAGAACTGAACGTCGTGGCGCGCGACACGAAGCTCGGACCGGAAGAAATCACGCGCGACATTTCGAACCTCGCGGAAGTACAGCTTGGCCGTCTCGACGAGTCGGGCATCGTATACATCGGCGCGGAAGTCGAAGCGGGCGACGTGCTCGTGGGCAAGGTCACGCCGAAGGGCGAGACCCAGCTTACGCCGGAAGAAAAGCTGCTGCGCGCGATCTTCGGCGAGAAGGCCTCGGACGTGAAGGACACGTCGCTGCGCGTGCCCTCGGGCATGAGCGGCACGGTCATCGACGTGCAGGTGTTCACGCGTGAAGGCATTCAGCGCGACAAGCGCGCGCAACAGATCATCGACGATGAATTGAAGCGCTATCGCCTCGACCTGAACGACCAGTTGCGCATTGTGGAAGGCGACGCGTTCCAGCGTCTCGCACGCATGCTCGACGGCAAGGTCGCCAACGGCGGTCCGAAGAAGCTCGCGAAGGGCACGAAGATCGAACAGGCATACCTGGAAGATCTCGATCACTACCACTGGTTCGACATCCGCCTCGCGGACGAAGAAGCAGCGGCACAGCTCGAAGCGATCAAGAACTCGATCGAAGAGAAGCGTCACCAGTTCGATCTGGCGTTTGAAGAAAAGCGCAAGAAGCTCACGCAAGGCGACGAACTGCCGCCGGGCGTGTTGAAGATGGTCAAGGTGTATCTGGCAGTCAAGCGTCGTCTGCAGCCTGGCGACAAGATGGCCGGTCGTCACGGTAACAAGGGTGTCGTGTCGAAGATCGTTCCGATCGAAGACATGCCGTACATGGCCGACGGCCGTCCGGCTGACGTCGTTCTGAACCCGCTCGGCGTGCCGTCGCGGATGAACGTGGGTCAGGTTCTCGAAGTGCATCTGGGTTGGGCCGCGAAGGGTCTGGGCTGGCGTATCGGCGAAATGCTGCAGCGTCAGGCGAAGATCGAAGAACTGCGCGAATTCCTGACCAAGATCTACAACGAGTCGGGCCGTGCTGAAGAGCTGGACAGCTTCACCGACGATGAAATTGTCGAACTGGCGAAGAACCTGCGCGAAGGCGTACCGTTCGCCACGCCGGTGTTCGACGGTGCGACGGAAGAAGAAATGTCGCGCGCGCTGGATCTGGCATTCCCGGACGACATCGCGAAGAACCTCGGCATGACGCCGTCGAAGAATCAGGTGCGTCTGTACGACGGCCGCACGGGCGAGATGTTCGAACGTACGGTGACGGTCGGCTACATGCACTACCTGAAGCTGCACCACCTGGTCGACGACAAGATGCACGCGCGTTCCACGGGCCCGTACTCGCTCGTGACGCAGCAGCCGTTGGGCGGTAAGGCGCAGTTCGGTGGCCAGCGTTTCGGTGAAATGGAAGTGTGGGCGCTCGAAGCGTACGGCGCATCGTACGTGCTGCAGGAAATGCTGACGGTGAAGTCGGACGACGTGACGGGCCGGACCAAGGTTTACGAGAACCTGGTCAAGGGCGATCACGTGATCGATGCAGGCATGCCGGAATCCTTCAACGTGTTGGTGAAGGAAATCCGCTCGCTGGGTATCGACATCGACCTCGACCGCAACTAATCGGACTACTGGAGAGAAGCGATGAAAGCTTTGCTCGATCTATTCAAGCAAGTCCAACAACCTGAAGTTTTTGACGCGATCAAGATCGGTCTGGCCTCGCCGGACAAGATCCGTTCGTGGTCGTTCGGTGAAGTCAAGAAACCCGAAACCATCAACTACCGGACCTTCAAGCCGGAACGCGATGGTCTGTTCTGCGCGAAGATCTTCGGGCCGATCAAAGACTACGAATGCCTTTGCGGCAAGTACAAGCGCCTGAAGCACCGTGGCGTGATCTGCGAGAAGTGCGGCGTCGAAGTGACGCTGGCGAAGGTGCGTCGCGAACGGATGGGCCATATTGAGCTGGCCTCGCCGGTTGCGCACATCTGGTTCCTGAAGTCGCTGCCGTCGCGTCTGGGCATGGTGCTCGACATGACGCTGCGCGACATCGAACGCGTGCTGTACTTCGAAGCATACGTGGTGATCGATCCGGGCATGACGCCGCTGAAAGCGCGGCAGATCATGACCGAAGAGGATTACTACAACAAGGTCGAAGAGTACGGTGACGAATTCCGTGCCGAGATGGGCGCGGAAGGCGTTCGCGAACTGCTGCGCGCCATCAACATCGACGAACAGGTCGAGATGCTCCGTACCGAACTCAAGAACACGGGTTCCGAAGCGAAGATCAAGAAGTACGCGAAGCGCCTGAAGGTGCTCGAGGCTTTCCAGCGTTCGGGCATCAAGCCTGACTGGATGGTGCTCGAAGTGCTGCCGGTGCTGCCGCCGGAACTGCGTCCGCTGGTGCCGCTGGATGGCGGCCGCTTCGCGACGTCGGACCTGAACGACCTGTATCGCCGCGTCATCAACCGTAACAACCGGTTGAAGCGTCTGCTCGAACTGAAGGCGCCTGAAATCATCGTCCGCAACGAAAAGCGGATGCTGCAGGAAGCCGTCGATTCGCTGCTCGACAACGGTCGTCGCGGTAAGGCGATGACCGGCGCGAACAAGCGTCCGCTGAAGTCGCTCGCCGACATGATCAAGGGTAAGGGCGGTCGTTTCCGTCAGAACCTGTTGGGTAAACGCGTCGACTATTCGGGCCGTTCGGTGATCGTGGTCGGCCCGACGCTCAAGCTGCATCAGTGCGGTCTGCCGAAGCTGATGGCGCTCGAACTGTTCAAGCCATTCATCTTCAACAAGCTGGAAGTGATGGGTGTCGCTACCACCATCAAGGCTGCGAAGAAGGAAGTCGAGAACCAGACGCCGGTGGTGTGGGACATCTTGGAAGAGGTGATCCGCGAACATCCGGTCATGCTGAACCGTGCGCCGACGCTGCACCGTCTCGGCATTCAGGCTTTCGAGCCGGTGCTGATCGAAGGTAAGGCAATCCAGCTGCACCCGCTCGTTTGCGCGGCGTTCAACGCCGACTTCGACGGCGACCAGATGGCTGTTCACGTGCCGCTGTCGCTGGAAGCGCAGATGGAAGCGCGCACGCTGATGCTGGCGTCGAACAACGTCCTGTTCCCGGCCAACGGCGATCCGTCGATCGTGCCGTCGCAGGATATCGTGCTCGGCCTGTACTACGCGACCCGGGAAGCCGTGAATGCGAAGGGCGAAGGCCTGACGTTCACGGGCGTTTCGGAAGCGCTGCGTGCATACGAGAACAAGGAAGTCGAGCTGGCCTCGCGCGTCAACGTGCGGATCACCGAAATGGTCCACAACGAAGACAAGTCGGAAGGCGCACCGGCATTCGTGCCGAAGATCACGCTGTATGCGACGACCGTCGGCCGTGCAATCCTGTCGGAAATTCTGCCGCCGGGCCTGCCGTTCTCGGTGCTGAACAAGCCGCTGAAGAAGAAGGAAATCTCGCGTCTGATCAACACCGCATTCCGCAAGTGCGGCCTGCGCGAAACGGTGATTTTCGCCGACCAGTTGATGCAGTCGGGTTTCCGTCTGGCAACGCGCGCTGGTATCTCGATCTGCGTCGACGACATGCTCGTGCCGCCGCAGAAGGAAACCATCGTCGGTGACGCCGCGAAGAAGGTGAAGGAATACGACCGTCAGTACATGTCGGGTCTCGTCACTTCGCAAGAGCGCTACAACAACGTGGTTGACATCTGGTCGGCAACGTCGGAAGCGGTCGGCAAGGCGATGATGGAACAGCTGTCGACGGAACCGGTCACGGACCGCGATGGCAACGAAACGCGTCAGGAATCGTTCAACTCGATTTACATGATGGCGGACTCGGGTGCTCGTGGTTCCGCGGTTCAGATTCGTCAGCTGGCCGGTATGCGTGGCCTGATGGCGAAGCCGGACGGCTCGATCATCGAGACGCCGATTACGGCGAACTTCCGTGAAGGCCTGAACGTGTTGCAGTACTTCATCTCGACCCACGGTGCACGTAAGGGTCTGGCTGATACGGCACTGAAGACGGCGAACTCGGGTTACCTGACGCGACGTCTCGTCGACGTGACGCAGGATCTGGTGGTGGTCGAGGACGATTGCGGTACGTCCAACGGCGTCGCGATGAAGGCGTTGGTCGAAGGCGGTGAAGTCGTCGAAGCGCTGCGTGACCGTATCCTCGGTCGCGTGACGGTGGCCGATGTCGTCAATCCGGAATCGCAGGAAACGCTGTACGAAACGGGCACGCTGCTCGACGAAGACGCGGTCGAAGAAATCGAACGCCTCGGCATCGACGAAGTGCGCGTGCGTACGCCGCTGACTTGCGAAACGCGTTACGGTCTGTGCGCAGCCTGCTACGGCCGTGACCTGGGCCGCGGCTCGTCGGTCAACGTCGGTGAAGCTGTCGGCGTGATCGCTGCGCAGTCGATCGGTGAACCGGGCACGCAGCTCACGATGCGTACGTTCCACATCGGTGGTGCGGCGTCGCGTGCGGCGGTCGCTTCGTCGGTTGAAGCGAAGTCGAACGGCACGGTGCGTTTCACGGCGACGATGCGTTACGTCACCAACGCGAAGGGCGAGCAGATCGTCATCTCGCGTTCGGGCGAAGCGATGATCACCGACGACCACGGTCGCGAGCGCGAACGTCACAAGGTGCCGTACGGCGCGACGCTGTTGCAGCTGGACGGGGCGCAGATCAAGGCCGGCACGCAACTGGCGACGTGGGATCCGATGACGCGTCCGATCATCACCGAATACGGTGGCACGGTGAAGTTCGAAAACGTCGAAGAAGGCGTGACCGTGGCGAAGCAGATCGACGATGTGACCGGTCTGTCGACGCTGGTCGTGATCGACGTGAAGCGTCGCGGTTCGCAGGCGTCGAAGACGGTGCGTCCGCAGGTCAAGCTGCTCGATGCGAACGGCGAAGAAGTCAAGATCCCGAACACCGAGCACTCGGTGCAGATCGGCTTCCAGGTCGGCGCTCTGATCACCGTGAAGGACGGTCAGCAAGTGCAGGTCGGTGAAGTGCTCGCACGTATCCCGACTGAATCGCAGAAGACGCGTGACATTACCGGCGGTCTGCCGCGCGTGGCGGAACTGTTCGAAGCACGTTCGCCGAAGGACGCGGGTATTCTGGCGGAAGTCACGGGTACGACGTCGTTCGGTAAGGACACGAAGGGCAAGCAGCGTCTCGTTATCACGGACCTCGAGGGTAACCAGCACGAGTTCCTGATCGCGAAGGAAAAGCAGGTTCTGGTGCACGATGGTCAGGTCGTCAACAAGGGCGAAATGATCGTCGACGGGCCGGCGGATCCGCACGACATCCTGCGTTTGCAGGGCGTCGAAGCGCTGTCGCGTTACATCGTGGACGAAGTGCAGGACGTGTACCGTCTGCAAGGCGTGAAGATCAACGACAAGCACATCGAAGTGATTGTTCGTCAGATGCTGCGCCGCGTGCAGATTACGGACAACGGCGATACGCGTTTCATCCCGGGCGAACAGGTCGAGCGGTCGGATATGCTCGACGAGAACGACCGTATGATCGCGGAAGACAAGCGTCCGGCAACGTACGAAAACGTGTTGCTCGGCATCACGAAGGCGTCGCTGTCGACCGATTCGTTCATCTCCGCGGCGTCGTTCCAGGAAACGACCCGCGTGTTGACCGAAGCGGCGATCATGGGCAAGCGCGACGATCTACGTGGTCTGAAGGAGAACGTGATCGTCGGCCGTCTGATTCCGGCGGGTACGGGTCTCGCGTTCCACAAGGCACGCAAGAGCAAGGAACTGTCCGACCGCGAGCGTTTCGATCAGATCGCAGCGGAAGAGTCGTTCGAATTCGGTACGCCGGAAACCCCGGCCGCCGAACAGCAGCACTCCGGCGAGTAAGTCCCGGCGGCGCAAGCCGCCTGGGCTCATCAGCCAGCGAAGCCGTTCAGTTTCGACTGAGCGGCTTTTTTTTATGCGCCTCATTTTTTGCGTGACTTTGCGGATTCTTAGGCCGGTTGGCTAACGTTGTCGCAAAGCGCGGGCGCAGCACGAATGCGTTGGTAAAATTCGTGTCACCGGCTTTTGGCTGCTTCTCTCAAATTCATGTCCCGTCCGCTCCAGATCCTCAACGAAGTCTTCGGTTATCCCGCGTTCAGAGGGCAGCAGGGCGAAATTGTCGAGCACGTCGCCGGCGGCGGCGATTGCCTCGTGCTGATGCCGACGGGCGGCGGCAAATCGCTGTGCTATCAGATTCCGTCGCTGGTGCGGCGCGAAGGCGGCTTCGGCACCGGCATCGTGGTGTCGCCGCTGATCGCGCTGATGCAGGATCAGGTGGCCGCGCTCACCGAAGTCGGCGTGCGCGCGGCGTATTTGAACTCCACGCTGTCCAGCGCCGAGGCGATGGCCATCGAGCGGGCGCTGCGCGAGGGCGAGATCGACTTGCTTTACGTTGCGCCGGAACGTCTGATGACGCCGCGTTTCCAGGACTTGCTGGAGCGCACGCGCATCGGCTTGTTCGCGATCGACGAAGCGCATTGCGTGTCGCAATGGGGGCACGATTTCCGGCCCGAATATATTCAGCTGTCGGTGCTGCACGAGCGCTTTCCGAACGTGCCGCGCATCGCACTCACAGCCACCGCGGACGCGATCACGCGCGACGAAATCGTTCACCGCCTGGCGCTTGATGACGCACGCATTTTCGTGTCGAGCTTCGACCGGCCGAACATCCGCTATCGCATCGCAGAAAAGGACAATGCGCGCGCCCAGTTGCTGGACTTCATCCGCGCCGAGCATTCGCGGCCGGACGGCACCACCGACGCCGGTGTGGTCTATTGCCTGTCGCGCCGCAAGGTCGAAGAAACCGCGGAGTGGCTCAAAGAAAAGGGGATGCGCGCGCTGCCGTATCACGCCGGCATGGAGTTCGAGATTCGCCAGAAGCATCAGGAGATGTTCCAGCGCGAAGAAGGCATCGTGATGTGCGCGACGATCGCGTTCGGCATGGGTATCGACAAACCCGACGTGCGTTTCGTCGCTCATCTCGACTTGCCGAAGAGCGTCGAAGGCTACTACCAGGAAACCGGCCGCGCCGGCCGCGACGGCATGCCGGCGAACGCGTGGATGGCCTACGGTCTCGGCGACGTCGTACAGCAGCGCAAGATGATCGACGAGTCCGATGCCGACGACGCCCACAAGCGCGTCCAGACCAGCAAACTCGATGCGCTGCTCGGCCTGTGCGAGGCGGCGACTTGCCGGCGCGTCCGGCTGCTCGCCTACTTCGGCGAAGCCAGCCAGCCGTGCGGCAACTGCGACAACTGTCTCGAACCGCCGGCAACCTGGGACGCGACGCGCGAGGCCCAAATGGCGCTGTCCTGTGTGTTCCGCGCGCAGCGGGCGAGCGGTTTCAACTTCGGCGCGGGCCATTTGATCGACATTCTGCGGGGCAATCGCAGCGAGAAAATCATGCAGCGCGGTCACGAGAAGCTGACCACCTTCGGCATCGGCGCGGCGCTCGGCGAGCCGGAGTGGCGCGCGGTGTTTCGCCAGCTGGTGGCATTCGGCTATCTGACGGTCGACCACGAAGGTTTCGGCTCGCTCGTGCTGACCGAGGCGAGTAAGCCGGTGCTCAAGGGCGAGCAGAACGTGACGATGCGCCGCTACGTGAAGCCTACCCGCAGCCGGCAGTCGTCCGGCCGCACCAGCGAGCGCGCTGATCCGACAATCGGCATGGGGCCGCGCGAACGGGCCCGCTGGGAGCGTCTGCGTGCTTGGCGCACCGAAACGGCGAAGAGCGACGGCGTGCCGGCCTACGTGATCTTCCACGATGCGACACTGGCGGAAATTGCCCGCAATGGCCCCGATTCCATTGAGGATTTGCGCGGCATTCCGGGCATGGGCGCCCGTAAACTCGACCGTTTCGGCGACGAATTGCTGGAAGTCGTCGCTGCGGACTGAGCGTTTCGTCGGTACCAGGAGGGTCGGCAGGGGTGCGAAACATCGCAAGCTGTTGACTCCCTTAGTATTTTCGGAATATTATGCTAGGTTCCGGTTCTTGGAATGCCTGTCCGAATCCAATTCGCGCACTTGCAGCCCGTCCGGAAGTTCGATGCGCAATCGTTTCTGCTTTGCCCGGAAACAGATGCGTCGATTTTGTTCAATTTCAGGAATAAACAATGCCAACCATCAATCAACTGGTTCGCAAAGGCCGCGCGTCGGAAACGACGAAGAGCAAGAGCCCGGCTTTGCAGGACTGCCCCCAGCGTCGCGGCGTGTGCACCCGTGTGTACACCACGACGCCGAAGAAGCCGAACTCGGCACTCCGTAAGGTCGCAAAGGTGCGCCTGACGAACGGCTTCGAAGTCATTTCGTACATCGGTGGTGAAGGCCATAACCTGCAGGAACACTCGGTCGTGCTGATTCGAGGTGGCCGTGTGAAGGACTTGCCGGGTGTGCGTTACCACATGGTTCGCGGCTCGCTGGATACCCAGGGCGTCAAGGATCGTAAGCAGGCTCGCTCGAAGTACGGTGCGAAGCGTGCCAAGGCTGGCAAGTAATTAGCCGGTCAGTAGTTTCAGGTCGCCTGCAAGGGCGGTAATAGCGGTGGTGCCGGAATCGCCGGTGCTGTCGAGTAAGTGGTCACCCGACCAGGCTGGTAAGTCTTGAAGATGAATCGGGTTAGTTGGTGGCCGCGGGGCTAAAGTAGCTCCAACTGAAAAGGTAAAGGAAGAAACATGCCGCGTCGTCGCGAAGTCCCCAAGCGGGACGTGTTGCCGGATCCGAAGTTCGGTAACGTTGATGTAGCTAAGTTCATGAACGTGCTGATGCTCTCCGGTAAGAAGTCGGTTGCCGAGCGTATCGTGTACGGCGCTTTCGAACAGATCCAGACGAAGGGTGGCAAGGACCCGCTGGAAGTGTTCACGGTAGCGCTCAACAACGTCAAGCCGGTGGTCGAAGTCAAGAGCCGCCGCGTTGGTGGTGCAAACTATCAGGTTCCGGTCGAAGTGCGCCCGTCGCGTCGTATGGCATTGGCGATGCGTTGGCTGCGTGAAGCCGCGAAGAAGCGCAGCGAGAAGTCGATGGCCCTGCGTCTGGCAGGTGAACTCTCCGAAGCGGCCGAAGGCCGTGGCGGCGCAATGAAGAAGCGCGACGAAGTTCACCGGATGGCAGAAGCCAACAAGGCGTTCTCGCACTTCCGTTTCTAAGCTTCCCCAACCGGGTTTAGCGGAAAAACGGAAAGAAATTCCGGGCGGGTGCGCTTACAAGGCGCCTCGCCCGTTTGTGTTACAGCGCGATGGGTATTTTCTCGCATCGCGTCATCCCAATAGAGGATCAAAGTGGCTCGCAAGACACCTATCGAGCGCTACCGTAACATCGGTATTAGCGCTCACATCGACGCCGGCAAAACGACGACGACCGAGCGCATCCTGTTCTACACGGGCGTGAACCACAAGATTGGTGAAGTTCACGACGGCGCTGCCACCATGGACTGGATGGAGCAGGAGCAGGAACGCGGCATCACGATCACGTCCGCTGCTACCACGGCGTTCTGGAAAGGCATGGCCGGCGACCGCGCTGAGCACCGCATCAACATCATCGACACCCCGGGCCACGTCGACTTCACGATTGAAGTCGAGCGCTCGATGCGCGTGCTCGACGGCGCGTGCATGGTTTACTGCGCAGTGGGCGGCGTTCAGCCCCAGTCGGAAACCGTGTGGCGCCAGGCTAACAAGTACAAGGTTCCCCGTCTCGCGTTCATCAACAAGATGGACCGTACCGGCGCGAACTTCTTCAAGGTTTACGACCAGCTCAAGCTGCGTCTGAAGGCGAACCCGGTTCCGGTCGTGGTGCCGATCGGCGCTGAAGAGAACTTCACGGGCGTCGTCGATCTGATGAAGATGAAGGCGATCATTTGGGACGACGCGTCCCAGGGCACGAAGTTCTCGTACGAAGAAATTCCGGCGGAACTGCTCGATTCGTGCAACGAATGGCGCGAAAAGATGATCGAGGCGGCTGCTGAGTCGAGCGAAGACCTGATGAACAAGTACCTGGAAGAGGGCGAGCTCTCCGAAGCGGAAATCATCAAGGGTCTGCGCGATCGCACGATCGCTTGCGAAATCCAGCCGATGCTGTGCGGCACCGCGTTCAAGAACAAGGGTGTGCAACGCATGCTGGACGCTGTGCTCGACTTCCTGCCGTCGCCGATCGACATCCCGCCGGTTACCGGCGAGCTGGAAAACGGCGAGCAAGGTGAGCGCCGCGCTGCCGACGACGAAAAGTTCTCGGCACTGGCATTCAAGATCATGACGGACCCGTTCGTCGGTCAGCTGATCTTCTTCCGCGTGTACTCGGGCATTGTGAATTCGGGCGACACCGTGCTGAACGCGACTAAGGACAAGAAGGAACGTCTGGGTCGTATTCTGCAGATGCACGCGAACCAGCGCGAAGAAATCAAGGAAGTCCGCGCAGGCGACATCGCTGCTGCAGTCGGTCTGAAGGACGCAACGACGGGCGACACGCTGTGCGATCCGCAAAACCCGATCGTGCTCGAGCGCATGATTTTCCCGGAGCCGGTGATTTCGCAGGCTGTTGAGCCGAAGACGAAGCCGGACCAGGAAAAGATGGGTCTGGCGCTGAACCGCCTGGCTCAGGAAGATCCGTCGTTCCGCGTTCAAACGGACGAAGAATCGGGTCAAACCATTATTTCGGGTATGGGCGAGCTCCACCTCGAAATTCTGGTTGACCGGATGCGCCGTGAGTTCGGCGTCGAAGCAACGGTTGGCAAGCCGCAAGTGGCTTACCGCGAAACGATTCGCGGCAAGGCCGAAGATGTCGACGGCAAGTTCGTCAAGCAGTCGGGTGGTCGCGGCCAGTACGGTCACGCGGTTATCACACTCGAGCCGAACGAGCAAGGCAAGGGCTACGAGTTCCTGGACGAGATCAAGGGCGGTGTGATTCCGCGTGAATACATCCCGGCAGTCGACAAGGGTATCCAGGAAACGTTGAAGGCCGGCGTGCTGGCAGGCTTCCCGGTCGTTGACGTGAAGGTTCACCTGACGTTCGGTTCGTACCACGACGTCGATTCGAACGAAAATGCGTTCCGCATGGCGGGTTCGATGGCGTTCAAGGAAGCAATGCGCAAGGCTCAGCCGGTCATCCTCGAACCGATGATGGCCGTCGAAGTCGAAACGCCGGAAGACTACATGGGCAACGTGATGGGCGACCTCTCGGGTCGTCGCGGTATCGTTCAGGGCATGGACGATATGGTCGGCGGCGGCAAGATCGTTCGCGCTGAAGTGCCGCTGTCGGAAATGTTCGGCTACTCGACGTCGCTGCGTTCGCTGACCCAAGGTCGTGCAACGTACACGATGGAGTTCAAGCACTACTCCGAAGCACCGCGTAACGTGTCGGAAGCGATCATCAACGCCAAGTCGAAGTAATCGCGCGGCAAAAGTCATTCAACGATTAACTTTTTGAAAGAAGAGAAACATGGCTAAAGGTAAATTCGAACGGACCAAGCCGCACGTGAACGTCGGCACGATCGGTCACGTTGACCACGGCAAGACCACGCTGACGGCAGCGATCACGACGGTTCTGACGCAGAAGTTCGGCGGCGAAGCGAAGGCATACGACCAGATCGACGCGGCGCCGGAAGAGAAGGCACGTGGTATCACGATCAACACGGCACACGTCGAGTACGAAACGGCGAACCGCCACTACGCACACGTTGACTGCCCGGGCCACGCTGACTATGTGAAGAACATGATCACGGGCGCAGCGCAGATGGACGGCGCGATCCTGGTGTGCTCGGCAGCAGACGGCCCGATGCCGCAAACGCGTGAGCACATCCTGCTGGCGCGTCAGGTTGGCGTTCCGTACATCATCGTGTTCCTGAACAAGTGCGACATGGTGGATGACGCTGAGCTGCTGGAGCTCGTCGAGATGGAAGTTCGCGAACTTCTGTCGAAGTACGACTTCCCGGGCGACGACACGCCGATCATCAAGGGTTCGGCCAAGCTGGCGCTGGAAGGCGACAAGGGTGAGCTGGGCGAAGTGGCGATCATGAACCTGGCCGACGCGCTGGACACGTACATCCCGACGCCGGAGCGCGCGGTGGACGGCGCGTTCCTGATGCCGGTGGAAGACGTGTTCTCGATCTCGGGCCGTGGCACGGTGGTGACGGGGCGCGTTGAGCGCGGTGTCGTCAAGGTCGGCGAAGAAATCGAAATCGTCGGTATCAAGCCGACGGTGAAGACGACCTGCACGGGCGTGGAAATGTTCCGCAAGCTGCTCGACCAGGGCCAGGCAGGCGACAACGTGGGTATTCTGCTGCGCGGCACGAAGCGTGAAGACGTGGAGCGTGGCCAGGTGCTGGCGAAGCCGGGTTCGATCAACCCGCACACGCACTTCACGGCTGAAGTGTACGTGCTGAGCAAGGACGAAGGTGGCCGTCACACGCCGTTCTTCAACAACTATCGTCCGCAGTTCTACTTCCGTACGACGGACGTGACGGGCTCGATCGAGTTGCCGAAGGACAAGGAAATGGTGATGCCGGGCGACAACGTGTCGATCACGGTGAAGCTGATCAACCCGATCGCGATGGAAGAAGGTCTGCGCTTTGCAATCCGCGAAGGCGGCCGTACGGTCGGCGCAGGTGTGGTTGCCAAGATTCTCGAGTAAAATCGCGGATTGAATTTCCAGTAAGTGGTGCCCGGGGCCGGGCACCAGCCTCTCGCTGACGCCCGGCTCTACGTTCTTTTACTCTCTGGCGGCGCAATACCGCCTCGCTCTTTCCAAGGAATTGTCATGCAGAACCAGAAAATTCGCATTCGCCTGAAGGCTTTCGACTATCGCTTGATCGATCAATCGGCAGCTGAAATCGTCGACACGGCAAAGCGGACTGGCGCAATCGTTCGTGGTCCGGTGCCCCTGCCGACCCGCATTCAACGCTTCGACATCCTGCGTTCGCCGCACGTCAACAAGACGTCGCGCGATCAGCTCGAAATCCGTACGCACCAACGGCTGATGGACATCGTCGATCCGACGGACAAGACCGTCGACGCGCTGATGAAGCTGGACCTGCCGGCGGGCGTGGACGTCGAAATCAAGCTGCAATAAGGCTTTCAGAGGTTGTCCGGCCTACCGGGCAACGCTAAGTCATTGATTGCTTGCGGAAAACGAAAAGCCTCGCTATAATGCAAGGCTTTTCGCGCATTTGCGCAAAAAAGTCGGTGTGCTGCAGCGTGATTTCACGCCCGAAACGGCACCGGCATTTTGTAAATTAGCCCCGACCAATCGCAGTCGGGAATGGAGAAAACGATGAGCCTTGGACTCGTAGGTCGCAAGGTTGGCATGACCCGTATCTTCACGGCAGAAGGGGATTCGATTCCCGTTACCGTGCTGGACGTGTCCGACAACCGCGTGACGCAGATCAAGACTGTTGAAACCGACGGCTATACGGCCGTGCAGGTTGCATTCGGTACGCGCCGTGCATCGCGCGTGACGAAGCCGTTGGCCGGTCATCTCGCCAAAGCCGGTGTTCAAGCCGGTGAAATCCTCAAAGAATTCCAGATCGATGCCGCAAAGGCTGCCGAGTTGTCGAACGGCACCGTGGTCGGTCCCGACCTGTTCGAAGTGGGCCAGAAAGTCGACGTGCAAGGCGTGTCGATCGGTAAGGGCTACGCCGGTACCATTAAGCGTCACAACTTCGCATCCGGCCGTGCATCGCACGGTAACTCGCGCTCGCACAACGTGCCGGGTTCGATCGGTATGGCGCAGGATCCGGGTCGTGTTTTCCCGGGTAAGCGCATGACCGGTCACATGGGTGACGACACGGTAACGGTGCAAAACCTCGAAATCGCTCGTATCGACGCTGACCGCAAGCTGTTGCTGGTCAAGGGCGCCGTTCCGGGTGCGAAGGGTGGCAAGGTATTCGTTACGCCGGCCGTGAAGACGCGTGCCGTGAAAGGAGCGAAATAATGGAACTTAAGCTCCTGAATGCCAATGGTCAGGAAGGTGCAGGCGTTAGCGCGTCGGACGTCGTGTTCGGCCGCGATTACAACGAAGCCCTGATTCACCAGGTTGTGGTTGCGTACCAGGCGAACGCCCGTAGCGGCAACCGCGCGCAGAAGGATCGTGAGCAAGTCAAGCACACGACCAAGAAGCCGTGGCGCCAGAAGGGTACGGGCCGCGCCCGCGCCGGTATGTCGTCGAGCCCATTGTGGCGCGGCGGTGGCCGGATCTTCCCGAATTCGCCAGAAGAAAACTTTTCGCACAAGGTCAACAAGAAGATGCATCGCGCAGGTCTCTGCTCGATCTTCTCGCAGCTGGCCCGCGAAGGCCGCATCTCGGTGGTCGACGAGCTCACGCTCGAAGCGCCGAAGACGAAACTGCTGGCCGAAAAATTCAAGGCGATGGGTCTCGACTCCGTGCTGGTGATTACCGACACCGTTGACGAAAACCTGTACCTCGCGTCGCGCAACCTCGCCCATGTGGCGGTTGTCGAGCCGCGTTACGCCGACCCGCTGTCGCTGATCTACTTCAAGAAGATCCTGATCACGAAGGCTGCGGTCGCCCAGATCGAGGAGTTGCTGTCATGAGCGAGATTCGCAAGAACGATCATCGTTTGATGCAGGTCCTGCTCGCGCCGGTGATCTCCGAAAAGGCGACGCTGGTGGCCGACAAGAACGAGCAAGTTGTGTTCGAAGTCGCGCCCGATGCTACGAAGCAGGAAGTGAAAGCTGCAGTCGAGCTGCTGTTCAAGGTGGAAGTCAATTCCGTCAATGTGCTGGTCTCGAAGGGCAAAGCCAAGCGCTTCGGCCGCTTCATGGGTAAGCGCAAGGACGTGAAGAAGGCGTACGTCTGCCTGAAGCCCGGCCAGGAAATCAACTTTGAAGCGGAGGCCAAGTAATCATGGCAATCGTTAAAGTTAAGCCGACTTCGCCGGGCCGCCGCGCGATGGTCAAGGTGGTCAACAAGGATCTGCATAAGGGCAAGCCGTTCGCAGGGCTGCTCGACTCGCAGTCCTCGACCGCTGGCCGTAACAACAACGGTCACATCACCACGCGTCACAAGGGTGGTGGTCACAAGCATCACTATCGTGTCGTCGATTTCCGTCGCACGAAGGATGGGATTCCGGCCAAGGTCGAACGTCTTGAGTACGATCCGAACCGTAGCGCGAACATCGCGCTGGTTCTGTACGCAGACGGCGAGCGCCGTTACATCATCGCTCCGAAGGGTATCACCGTCGGTCAGCAACTGATGTCGGGTTCGGAGGCGCCGATCCGCGCAGGCAACACGCTGCCGATCCGCAACATTCCGGTCGGTACGACGATCCACTGCATCGAAATGCTGCCGGGCAAGGGCGCGCAAATGGCGCGTTCGGCTGGTACGTCGGCGATGTTGCTGGCTCGTGAAGGCATCTACGCACAGGTCCGCCTGCGCTCGGGTGAGATCCGCCGCGTCCACGTTGAGTGCCGCGCGACGATTGGTGAAGTTGGCAACGAAGAGCATAGCCTCCGTCAAATCGGTAAGGCTGGCGCGAACCGCTGGCGCGGTATCCGCCCGACGGTGCGTGGCGTTGCAATGAACCCGGTCGATCACCCGCACGGTGGTGGTGAAGGCAAGACGGCTGCAGGTCGCGATCCGGTGAGCCCGTGGGGCACGCCTGCTAAGGGTTATCGCACCCGCAGCAACAAGCGCACGACGAGCATGATCGTCCAGCGCCGTCACAAGCGTTAAGGAGTAGGCAATGGCACGTTCTGTAAAAAAAGGTCCGTTCTGCGACGCCCATTTGCTGAAGAAAGTTGAGGCGGCAGCAGCTTCGCGGGATAAGAAGCCGATCAAAACCTGGTCGCGTCGCTCGACGATCCTCCCGGATTTCATCGGTCTGACGATCGCCGTTCACAACGGCCGTCAACACGTTCCGGTGTACATCTCGGAAAACATGGTCGGCCACAAGCTTGGCGAGTTTGCATTGACCCGTACGTTCAAGGGTCACGCAGCCGACAAGAAGGCTAAGAAATAAGGGGCTCATGATGGAAGTGAAAGCAATTCATCGCGGTGCCCGCATCTCGGCGCAGAAAACGCGCCTTGTGGCTGACCAGATCCGCGGTTTGCCGGTCGACAAGGCACTGAACGTTCTGACGTTCTCGCCGAAGAAGGCTGCGGGAATCGTGAAAAAGGTCGTGCTGTCGGCGATCGCGAATGCGGAGCATAACGAAGGCGCCGATATCGATGAGCTCAAGATCACGAGCATCTACATCGACAAGGCTGCATCGCTCAAGCGTTTCACCGCGCGCGCTAAAGGCCGTGGTAACCGCATCGAGAAGCAATCCTGTCACATCACTGTGACGGTCGGGAATTAAGGGGTCATACGATGGGACAGAAAATTCATCCGACTGGCTTCCGTTTGGCCGTCAGCCGCAATTGGGCGTCGCGTTGGTACGCGAACAACAACAATTTCGCGGCGATGTTGCAGGAAGACATCGGTGTTCGTGAATACCTGAAGAAGAAGCTGAAGAACGCGTCCGTCGGCCGCGTTGTGATCGAGCGTCCTGCAAAGAACGCACGTATCACGATTTTCAGCTCTCGTCCGGGTGTCGTGATCGGTAAGAAGGGTGAAGACATTGAACTGCTGAAGTCCGAGCTGCAAAAGCGCATGGGCGTTCCGGTTCACGTCAACATCGAAGAAATCCGCAAGCCGGAAACCGACGCGCAACTGATCGCTGATTCGATCACGCAACAGCTCGAGCGCCGGATCATGTTCCGTCGCGCGATGAAGCGTGCGATGCAAAACGCAATGCGTCTGGGTGCTCAAGGCATCAAGATCATGAGCGCTGGCCGTCTGAACGGTATCGAAATCGCTCGTACGGAATGGTATCGCGAAGGTCGCGTGCCGCTTCATACGCTGCGTGCTGATATCGACTACGCGACGTCGGAAGCGAAGACGACGTACGGCATCATCGGCGTGAAGGTGTGGGTCTACAAGGGCGACACGCTCGGCCGTAACGACGCTCCGGTGGTCGAAGAAGTCGCCGAAGAAAAGCGTCCGCGCCGCAACGCACGTCCGGGTGGCGATCGCCGTCCGCGTCGCGATGGTGAAGGTGGTGGCCCGGCAGGTGCACGCCGTGGCGCTCCTCGTCGTGCTGGCGGTGCCGGCGGCGACGGGAAGACTGGAGAATAACGATGCTGCAACCGAAACGCAGAAAGTATCGCAAAGAGCAGAAAGGTCGTAACACCGGTATTGCAACCCGCGGCAACGCGGTGTCGTTCGGTGAGTTCGGCCTGAAGGCTGTCGGTCGTGGTCGCTTGACCGCGCGCCAGATTGAAGCGGCACGTCGTGCAATGACGCGTCACATCAAGCGTGGCGGCCGCATCTGGATCCGCATCTTCCCGGATAAGCCGATCTCGCACAAGCCGGCTGAAGTACGTATGGGTAACGGTAAAGGTAACCCTGAGTACTACGTCGCAGAGATTCAACCGGGCAAGATGCTGTACGAAATGGACGGCGTAACCGAAGAGCTGGCACGCGAAGCGTTCCGTCTGGCCGCAGCTAAGCTGCCGCTGAAGACGACGTTTATCGTGCGTCAGCTCGGCGCCTAAGGAGCAAATGATGAAGGCTTCCGAACTTCACCAGAAAGATCAGGCCGCGCTCAACAAGGAGCTGTCGGACCTGTTGAAGGCGCAATTCGGCCTGCGCATGCAACTCGCGACCCAGCAGCTCACCAACACGAGCCAGCTGAAGAAGGTCCGTCGCGACATCGCACGTGTGCGGACCGTCCTGACTGAGAAGGCGAACCAGAAATGAACGATAGCGTAAAAACCTCGCTCAAGCGGACGCTGGTCGGCAAGGTCGTCAGCAACAAGATGGACAAGACGGTCACCGTGCTGGTCGAGCACCGCGTGAAGCACCCGATCTACGGCAAGTACGTTGTGCGTTCGAAGAAGTATCACGCGCACGACGATGCGAACACGTACAACGAGGGCGACCTCGTTGAAATCCAGGAAACGCGTCCGATTTCGAAGACGAAAGCTTGGGTTGTGGCTCGCCTGGTCGAGGCTGCTCGCGTCATCTGACGCCGCAAAGTTGTAGAAGTAATTGAAATCGCAGTAAGTTTCGCTTGCAAGGCCGGGATTATTTGTTATAATCTCGGTCTTCCCTCTTTTATGGGAGCCCCGTCGCGGGCGAAGTTGGTGGGGGAAGCGGTTCGGGCGCCAGCCTGTTCCGAAGGATTCACCGGATTGCGATGGCGGGTTTCGTTTGCCGTCGCTGCTGTTCATACCCAAGCAGCCGATTGGCTGACGGGACCAAGACTGACCGGGTGCGCCATGGTGGTGCGACCGGATTAAGTTGGGAAAGATAAACCATGATCCAGACCGAAACTCGGCTTGAAGTGGCCGACAACACGGGTGCGCGTGAAGTCATGTGCATCAAGGTGCTCGGCGGCTCGAAGCGTCGTTATGCCAGCATTGGCGACATCATTAAGGTGACCGTCAAAGAAGCAACGCCGCGCGGGCGCGTGAAGAAAGGCGAAATTTATAACGCCGTGGTGGTTCGCACCGCCAAGGGCGTGCGTCGTCAGGACGGCTCGCTGATCAAGTTCGATGGCAACGCCGCTGTGTTGTTGAATGCCAAGCTCGAACCTATTGGCACCCGTATTTTCGGGCCTGTCACGCGCGAGTTGCGCAGCGAACGATTCATGAAGATCGTTTCGCTGGCACCTGAAGTGCTGTAAGGAGTCGCGATGAACAAGATTCGCAAAGGTGACGAAGTTATCGTCATCACCGGCAAAGATAAAGGCAAGCGCGGCGTCGTGCTGTCCGTTGGCGAAGGCAAGGTTGTTGTCGAGGGTATCAATCTCGTCAAGAAGCATGTCAAGCCGAACCCGATGAAGGGTACGACGGGCGGTGTGGAAGCCAAGACGATGCCGCTGCAAATTTCGAACGTCGCATTGGTCGACGCGAATGGCAAGGCGTCGCGTGTAGGCATCAAGGTCGAGGGGGACAAGAAGGTCCGTTTCCTTAAGACGACCGGTGCCGAGCTGAGCGCCTGACGCTGCGGAGTAAAAAAATGGCTCGTTTGCAAGAGTTTTACAAAGAAAAGGTTGTACCCGGCCTCATCGAGAAGTTCGGTTACAAGTCCGTGATGGAAGTGCCGCGCATCACCAAGATCACCCTGAACATGGGCCTTGGCGAAGCGATCGCTGACAAGAAGATCATCGAGAACGCCGTTGGCGACCTGACGAAGATCGCAGGCCAGAAGCCGGTGATCACGAAGGCACGCAAGGCAATCGCTGGCTTCAAGATCCGTCAGGGATATCCGATCGGTGCAATGGTCACGTTGCGTGGTCAGGCAATGTACGAATTTCTGGACCGTTTCGTGACGGTTGCGCTCCCCCGTGTGCGCGACTTCCGTGGCGTGTCGGGTCGTGCGTTCGACGGTCGCGGCAACTACAACATCGGTGTGAAAGAGCAGATCATTTTCCCCGAAATCGACTACGACAAGATCGACGCACTGCGTGGGCTGAACATCAGCATCACGACGACTGCGAAGACCGACGACGAAGCAAAGGCTCTGCTCGCCAGCTTCAAGTTCCCGTTCAGAAACTGAGGTTACCGTGGCTAAACTGGCACTGATCGAACGTGAAAAGAAGCGTGCTCGCCTCGCTGCTAAGTACGCTCCCAAGCGTGCAGAGTTGAAGGCGATCATTGGCGATATGAGCAAGTCGGACGAAGAGCATTACGCAGCACGTCTGGAACTGCAACAACTGCCGCGCAACTCTAACCCGACCCGTAAGCGCAATCGCTGCGCAATTACCGGTCGTCCGCGCGGTACGTTCCGTAAATTCGGGCTGGCGCGTAACAAGATTCGCGAAATCGCGTTCCGCGGCGAGATCCCTGGCCTGACCAAGGCGAGCTGGTAATAGGAGAAACGTAAATGAGCATGAGTGATCCTATCGCCGATATGCTGACTCGCATCCGCAACGCGCAGATGGTTGAGAAAGTCTCGGTGACTATGCCCTCGTCGAAAGTCAAGGTTGCGATTGCGCAGGTCCTTAAGGACGAAGGCTATATCGATGATTTCGCAGTGAAGTCCGAAGGTGCGAAGTCTGAATTGAACATCGTGTTGAAGTACTACGCTGGCCGTCCGGTCATCGAACGCATTGAACGCGTTTCGAAGCCTGGTCTGCGCGTGTACCGCGGCCGTAACGACATCCCCGTGGTCATGAATGGCCTCGGCGTGGCAATCGTGTCGACGCCGAAGGGCGTGATGACGGACCGCAAGGCGCGTGCAACGGGCGTTGGCGGCGAAGTCATCTGCTACGTCGCTTAAGGCCGAAAGGAGAGAAACATGTCTCGAGTAGGTAAAAGCCCGATCGCGCTGCAAGGCGCAGAAGTGGCCCTGAGCGACGAACGCATTACCGTCAAGGGCCCGCTGGGTACGATTTCGCAGGCTGCTAACAGCCTGGTGAAGGTGGTAAACGACAACGGCACGCTGAAGTTTGAGCCGGTTGACGAAAGCCGCGAAGCAAATGCGATGTCGGGCACGATGCGCGCATTGGTTGCGAACATGGTGAACGGCGTGACGAAGGGTTTCGAGCGCAAGCTGACGCTGGTTGGCGTCGGTTACCGCGCACAAGCGCAAGGCGACAAGTTGAACCTGTCGCTGGGTTTCTCGCACCCTGTGGTGCACCAGATGCCGGAAGGCGTCAAGGCTGAAACCCCGACGCAAACCGAAATCGTGATCAAGGGGATCAATAAGCAACAAGTTGGCCAGGTCGCTGCAGAAGTGCGCGGCTATCGTCCGCCGGAGCCCTACAAGGGCAAGGGTGTGCGTTACGCCAATGAGGTTGTGATCCTCAAAGAAACGAAGAAGAAGTAAGGGTGCGCAATCATGGATAAGACTCAATCTCGCCTGCGCCGCGCTCGTCAGACGCGTATCAAGATCGCTGAGCTGCAGGTCGCGCGTCTCGCCGTGCATCGCACGAACACGCACATCTATGCGCAAGTGTTCTCGCCGTGCGGCACCAAGGTGCTCGCCAGCGCGTCGACGCTCGAAGCTGAAGTGCGTGCGCAACTGGCTGATCAGACGGGCAAGGGCGGCAACGTCGCTGCAGCGACCCTGATCGGCAAGCGCATCGCAGAAAAGGCTAAGGCTGCCGGCATCGAATCCGTCGCCTTCGACCGTTCGGGTTTCCGTTACCACGGCCGCGTGAAAGCGCTGGCTGATGCGGCGCGCGAAGCCGGACTCAAGTTCTAAGGGAAGAATTCGTCATGGCAAAGATGCAAGCGAAAGTTCAGGCTGACGAACGCGACGACGGCCTTCGTGAAAAAATGATTTCGGTCAACCGCGTGACCAAGGTCGTGAAGGGTGGTCGGATTCTCGGCTTCGCCGCACTGACCGTGGTTGGCGACGGTGATGGCCGCGTCGGTATGGGCAAGGGCAAGGCGAAGGAAGTGCCGGTCGCTGTTCAGAAGGCGATGGAACAGGCTCGCCGCAACATGTTCAAGGTACCGCTGAAGAACGGTACCCTGCAACACGAAGTGCACGGTAAGCACGGCGCATCGATGGTCCTCCTCGCTCCGGCGAAGGACGGTACCGGTGTGATCGCTGGCGGCCCGATGCGCGCAGTGTTCGACGTGATGGGCGTGCAGAACGTTGTGGCCAAGAGCCACGGTTCGACGAACCCGTACAACCTCGTTCGTGCAACGCTTGACGGTCTGCGCAAGCAGTCGACGCCGGGTGACATTGCGGCGAAGCGCGGCAAGTCCGTCGAAGATATTCTGGGCTAAGGTGGACACCATGTCTGATAAAACTGTCAAGGTCCAGCTCGTCAAGAGCCTGATCGGCACCCGTGATACGCACCGTGCAACGGTGCGTGGCTTGGGCCTGCGCCGACTCAACTCGGTTAGCGAGTTGCAGGACACGCCGGCTGTGCGCGGCATGATCAACAAGGTTTCGTACCTCGTTAAGGTCATCAGCTAAGCGGCTGACCAGGACTCAAGGAGTTGATAATGGAATTGAATAACCTGAAGCCGGCTGAAGGCGCGAAGCACGCAAAGCGTCGCGTTGGTCGCGGCATCGGCTCCGGCCTCGGCAAGACCGCTGGCCGAGGTCACAAGGGTCAGAAGTCGCGTTCGGGCGGCTTTCACAAGGTTGGCTTCGAAGGCGGTCAAATGCCGCTGCAACGTCGCCTGCCGAAGCGCGGCTTCACCTCGCTGACGAAGGAATTTGTCGGTGAAGTGCGTCTCTCGGATCTGGAAAAGCTGCCGGTGGACGAAATCGATCTGCTGGCTCTTAAGCAGGCCGGCCTGGTTGGCGAGCTGATCAGGAGCGCCAAGATCATCGCGACGGGCGAGCTCAAGCGCAAGGTCGTTGTGAAGGGTCTGGGTGCGACGAAGGGTGCGCGCGCTGCTATCGAAGCAGCCGGCGGCTCTTTTGCCGAGTAACGCGCAATTTATTTGCCGTCACTAGCATTTGCATCGGAGAAGGTACTTGGCTAACAGCCCGAGTCTCGCAAAACCCGGTCGCAGCGCGGCGAAGTTCGGCGATCTGCGTCGGCGGGCAGTGTTCCTGCTGCTGGCGCTGATCGTTTACCGTATCGGCGCGCACATTCCGGTGCCGGGTATTGACCCGGACCAGCTGGCGAAGTTGTTCCAAAGCCAGTCGGGCGGCATCCTTGGCATGTTCAACATGTTTTCGGGTGGCGCACTTTCGCGGTTCACGATTTTTGCGCTGGGGATCATGCCGTACATCTCGGCGTCGATCATCATGCAGTTGCTGGCGATTGTCTCGCCGCAGCTGGAAGCGCTGAAAAAGGAAGGGCAGGCAGGTCAACGGAAGATTACGCAGTACACGCGTATCTTCACGGTTCTGCTGGCGACGTTCCAGGCATTCGGCATCGCCGTCGCGCTGGAAAATCAGCCGGGCCTGGTAATCGATCCGGGGATGGTGTTTCGGTTGACGACGGTCGTGACGCTGGTGACCGGCACGATGTTCCTGATGTGGCTGGGTGAGCAGATCACGGAACGTGGGCTCGGCAACGGTATCTCGATCATCATTTTCGGCGGTATTGCGGCGGGTTTCCCGAACGCAATCGGTGGTCTTTTCGAACTGGTGCGAACCGGCTCGATGAGCATCATCTCGGCGATTATCGTGGTCGCGCTGATTGCTGCCGTGACGTATCTGGTGGTGTTTATCGAACGCGGCCAGCGCAAGATTCTTGTGAACTACGCCAAGCGGCAAGTCGGTAACAAGATTTACGGCGGACAGTCGTCGCATCTGCCGCTGAAGCTGAACATGTCGGGCGTGATTCCGCCGATCTTCGCATCGTCGATCATTCTCTTCCCGGCAACTATCCTGAACTGGTTTAGTTCGGGGTCGCGTACCAGCTGGTTCGCAGACACGTTGCACAACGTGGCCGAAGCCCTCAAGCCCGGTCAACCTGTGTACGTGTTGCTGTACGCGTTGGCGATCGTTTTCTTCTGCTTCTTCTACACCGCACTGGTGTTCAATAGCAGAGAAACGGCCGACAACCTGAAAAAGAGTGGCGCTTTCGTCCCTGGCATCCGCCCGGGCGATCAAACCGCGCGATATATCGACCGCATCCTCACGCGTCTGACGCTGGCCGGTGCGATCTACATCGTGTTTGTTTGTCTGCTGCCCGAGTTTCTGGTGCTGCGCTGGAACGTGCCGTTTTATTTTGGTGGAACGTCGCTGCTGATCATTGTCGTCGTCACAATGGATTTCATGGCGCAGGTGCAGTCGTACGTTATGTCGCAACAGTATGAATCGCTGCTGAAGAAAGCTAATTTCAAAGGCGGCGGCGTCCCGATGCGTTGAAAGGACTTATGGCCAAAGACGATGTTATCCAGATGCAGGGTGAAGTCATCGAAAACCTGCCTAACGCTACCTTCAGGGTGAAGCTGGAAAACGGCCATGTCGTATTGGGACACATATCCGGGAAGATGCGGATGCACTACATCCGAATCTTGCCGGGCGACAAGGTAACGGTTGAATTGACGCCTTACGATCTGTCGCGTGCGCGGATCGTGTTCCGGGCGAAGTGATTTGAAAAAAGGGTAATATCATGAAAGTGATGGCATCGGTTAAGCGCATTTGCCGCAATTGCAAGATCATCAAGCGCAAAGGCGTTGTGCGCGTGATTTGCAGCTCTGATCCGCGCCACAAACAGCGTCAAGGCTGAACGCCGCGCTTTTTGCTGCGCTTTTTGTTTGAGGAAAAACAATGGCTCGTATCGCAGGGGTTAACATCCCGAATCACCAGCACACCGAAATCGGCCTCACGGCTATTTACGGTGTCGGCCGCACGCGCTCGCGCGACATTTGCGTCGCTGCTGGTGTGGCATTTTCGAAGAAGGTCAAAGACCTGAACGACGCAGACCTCGAAAAGCTGCGTGAAGAAGTCGGCAAGTTCATCGTTGAAGGCGATCTGCGCCGTGAAACGACGATGAACATCAAGCGCCTGATGGATCTCGGCTGCTATCGTGGCGTGCGGCATCGTAAGGGCTTGCCCCTGCGCGGCCAACGTACGCGTACGAATGCCCGTACGCGCAAGGGTCCGCGTCGTGCAGCGCAATCGCTGAAGAAGTAAGCGGAACTGACAGTTACAGGAAAACGTAATGGCTAAGGCTTCGAACAACTCCGCGGCGCAACGCGTTCGCAAGAAGGTCAAGAAGAACGTCGCCGAGGGCGTGGTTCACGTTCACGCGTCGTTCAACAACACCATCATCACGATCACCGATCGTCAAGGCAATGCACTTGCCTGGGCAACGTCGGGTGGTCAGGGCTTCAAGGGCTCGCGTAAATCGACCCCGTTTGCAGCTCAGGTTGCAGCCGAATCGGCAGGCCGCGTGGCGATGGAATACGGCGTGAAGAACCTCGAAGTGCGGATCAAGGGCCCCGGTCCTGGCCGTGAGTCGGCGGTGCGCGCGTTGCATGGTCTTGGTATCAAGATCACCGCGATCTCCGACGTGACGCCGGTCCCGCACAACGGCTGCCGTCCGCCGAAGCGTCGTCGTATCTAAGACGCTAGTTTTGCGAGCGCCTGTTGCCGCCCTGCGCGGCGGCAGGCTGCTTGTGCTATTGGATTGACTAAGCCCACCGTTCGACCCAAAGGGTTCGGACTAGCGTGAATTGGTACATTCGCGTGACTAATCATAGAAGGAATCAACGTGGCACGTTATATCGGCCCTAAGGCCAAGCTGTCCCGCCGTGAAGGCACTGACCTCTTCCTGAAGAGCGCCCGTCGTTCGCTCGCTGACAAGTGCAAGCTCGACAGCAAGCCCGGCCAACATGGCCGCACCTCGGGCGCGCGTACGTCCGACTACGGCACGCAGCTGCGCGAAAAGCAAAAAGTGAAGCGCATCTATGGTGTGCTCGAGCGTCAATTTCGCCGTTACTTCGCTGAAGCCGACCGCCTGAAGGGCAACACGGGTGAAAACCTGCTGCAGTTGCTCGAATCGCGTCTGGACAACGTCGTGTACCGCATGGGCTTCGGCTCGACGCGCGCTGAAGCACGTCAGCTCGTGAGCCACAAGGCGATCATGGTGAACGGCGTTGTGTCGAACATCCCGTCGATGCAAGTGAAGGCAGGTGATGTCGTCGCCGTGCGCGAACAGAAGAAGAAGCAGGCTCGTATTCTCGAAGCGCTGTCGTTGGCTGAGCAAGGCGGCCTGCCGAGCTGGGTCGCTGTCGACTCGAAGAAATTCGAAGGTACGTTCAAGCAGAAGCCGGAACGTAGCGACATCGCTGGCGATATCAACGAAAGCCTGATCGTCGAATTGTATTCGCGGTAATCGGATTAACGGCCGGGGCACCCTGATTGCGTTGCGCAAGGGAGCGTCTCGGCTGTTTATTTTCAGGTTGTTACCGGTCAGCCTTATCGGTGTAACGAGCCGAGGGTATTGAAAAGGAAAACCTATGCAAACCAGTTTGTTGAAGCCCAAGATCATCGCAGTTGAGTCGCTTGGCGAGAGCCATGCGAAAGTGGTCATGGAACCGTTTGAACGCGGTTACGGCCACACCTTGGGTAACGCGCTCCGGCGCGTGCTGCTGTCGTCGATGGTGGGCTACGCGCCGACCGAAGTGACGATCGCAGGCGTCGTACATGAGTATTCGACGCTCGACGGTGTGCAAGAGGATGTGGTCAACCTGTTGTTGAACCTGAAAGGCGTCGTGTTCAAGCTGCATAACCGTGATGAAGTGACGGTTACGCTGCGCAAGGACGGCGAAGGCGTTGTCACCGCAGGCGACATCGAACTCGCGCACGATTGCGAAGTGATCAACCCGGATCATGTGATCGCGCATCTGTCGAAGGGCGGTAAGCTCGACGTGCAGATCAAGGTGGAAAAGGGCCGCGGCTATGTGCCGGGCAACGTGCGTCGTTATGGCGAAGACTCGGCCAAAATCATCGGCCGCATCGTGCTGGACGCGTCGTTCTCGCCGGTGCGCCGCGTGAGCTACGCAGTTGAAAGCGCTCGCGTCGAACAGCGCACCGACCTCGACAAGCTCGTGATGAACATCGAAACTAACGGTGTGATCTCGCCGGAAGAAGCGATCCGTCAATCGGCTCGCATTCTGGTCGATCAGCTGTCGGTGTTCGCTGCACTGGAAGGCACCGAAGCAACGGCTGAAGCGCCGTCGCGCGCGCCGCAGATTGATCCGATCCTGCTGCGTCCGGTCGATGATCTCGAGTTGACGGTTCGTTCCGCGAACTGCCTGAAGGCCGAGAACATTTACTACATCGGCGACCTGATCCAGCGCACGGAAAACGAGTTGCTCAAGACGCCGAATCTGGGCCGCAAGTCGCTGAACGAAATCAAGGAAGTCTTGGCGTCGCGTGGTTTGACGCTCGGCATGAAGCTCGAAAACTGGCCGCCGGCAGGTCTCGACAAGTAAGTCGAGCGCTAATCCGGGACAGAGCCCGCCGCTGAACTGGCAAAGACGCGGATTTTCCTTTAAAATCCGCGTCTTGTCTTTTTTCAATACCGGCCCGTGCACTGACTACTTTCGGGTAGATCGAGAGCGATAGAAGAGCTGGACCAAAACTTTGAATCGAAGGAATTAACATGCGTCACCGTCATGGTTTGCGGAAACTGAACCGCACGAGCAGCCACCGTTTGGCAATGCTCCGTAATATGTCGAATTCGCTGATCGAGCACGAAGTCATCAAGACCACGCTGCCGAAGGCGAAGGAACTCCGTAAAGTTGTCGAGCCGCTGATCACGCTCGGCAAGAAGCCGTCGCTGGCAAATCGTCGTCTGGCGTTCAACCGCCTGCGCGATCGTGACTCGGTCACGAAGCTGTTCGAAGTTCTCGGCCCGCGTTACGCTACCCGTCCGGGCGGCTACCTGCGCGTCCTGAAGTTCGGCTTCCGCGTCGGCGACAACGCACCGATGGCACTGGTCGAACTGCTCGACCGTCCGGAAGTTGAAGAAGTTGAAGTGCAAGAAGCTGAGTAAGCTTCTTAGCATCGGGAAAAAGCCAGGCGCACTGCCTGGCTTTTTTGTTTATGGCGAGCCAGTCGCTGCGACAGCTGTTCGCTGTAGCCAAACGCCGCATCCGCGCTTCGGCTGCCGACTGCGTCGACCTAGGGTCAGGTGATACGATATCGGCACCTGAATCGTGCGTCGCGGGAGTTTTTTGTGAGTGTGAATGTGACCTTGATTCTGACTACGGTGCCGGATGCGGCCGTGGCGCAGAAGCTCACCGCAGATGCGCTGGCCGCGCGGTTGTGCGCTTGTGTCACCCAGCTGGGTAGCGTGCAGTCGAGCTATCACTGGCAGGGGGCGATCGAAACCGCGCAGGAACTGCAGTTGCTGTTCAAGACGAGTGCCGCTCGCGCGCTAGAGCTCGAGCAGTTCATTCTGGCTCACCATCCCTACGACACGCCGGAAATCCTCTCATGGCGAGCGACGACGTCAGCCGCGTACGGCCAATGGATCACGGTTGAAACCCAACGTCCTCTCCATGTTTAACGGTCTCGACCGACGCGCGCGCCATGCGCTGCGCGTCGTATTTTTCCTGCTTGGCTGTGTGGCCCTGGTGCAGTTCGGCACGCTTGCCCGTGCCGCGGACGACTTCCTCGACCCAGCCGTTGCTTTCAAATTCAGCGCGGCCGAGAAGCCCGGTGAAGTTGTCGTGACGTACAGGATCGCCGACGGCTACTACATGTACCGCGAACGCTTCGCTTTTACGACGCGCAACGGCATGACCACGATCGGCGAGCCGCAATTGCCGGCCGGCCATGTCAAGTTCGATCAGACTTTCAATAAGAACGTCGAGACCTACCGTAATGAGGTGGTGATCCGGATTCCGGTCAAGCAGGCGGCGGGGCCGTTCGATCTGGCTGTGACGTCGCAGGGCTGCGCCGATGCCGGCATTTGCTATCCGCCGATGGAGCGCGTCTACCACGTGAGCGGCGCGGCCTTGCAGGCCTCCGGGGCGGCCGCGGCTCCCACAGCCACGCAGCAATCCGCGGCGGCCGACGAGCCGTGGTACGAGCGCGCCACGAGCGCCGATTACGCGCAATCGCTGCTCCAGCGCGGCGGCTTCTTTGCGATCATCGGACTCTATTTTGTCGCCGGCGCCGTGCTCAGTCTGCTGCCGTGCTCGTATCCGATGATTCCGATTCTGTCAGCGATCATCATCGGCGAAGGCGCGCGGGTGACGCGCGCGCGCGGTTTCGCGTTGTCGCTGGCGTACGTGATCGGCATGGCGCTCGTGTACACGGCGCTCGGCGTCGCGGCGGCGCTCGTAGGGCAGAGCTTGGGCGCATGGTTGCAAAACCCTTGGGTGCTCGGCGCGTTCGGCGTCCTGCTGACCATTTTTGCGCTGACGCTGATCGCGGGTTTCGACATCGCGCTGCCCCAACGTTGGCAGGACGGCGTGGCGGGTGCGTCGACAGGCCGCTCGGGCGGCAAGTTCGCCGCGGTTGCAATGATGGGCGCCTTGTCCGCGCTGGTGGTCGGCGCCTGCATGACCGCCCCGCTTTTCGCCGTGCTGGCCTTTATCGCGCACGCCGGCGACGCCTTGCTCGGCGGTGCGGCGCTGTTCTCGATGGGGCTCGGGCTCGGTGTGCCGCTGCTGATCGTGGGTCTTGGCGCTGGCACGCTCCTTCCGCGTGCGGGCGCCTGGATGGATGGCGTCAAGGTGTTCTTCGGCGTCGTGCTGCTTGCGGCCGCGCTGTGGATCGTTTGGCCGGTGCTCGGCGCGTCGGCGACGATGTTGCTGAGCGCGCTCTGGTTGCTGGTCGCCGCAGCCTCGCTCGGCTTGTTCGCGGCGCCGACTGCCGGGGCCTCCGTCTGGCGCGGGCTTGGCCGTGGGATCGGCGCTGCATTGGCCGTTTGGGCGGCGGTGTTGCTGGTCGGTCTGGCAGCGGGATCTACCGATCCGCTTCGACCGCTTGCCGTATTCGCGGCGCGAGGCGGGGAGTCTGGCGTCACCAACGGCTCCAATCAAACAGCTTCGGCGCCGCAGAGCGAGCTGACGTTTGCCCCAGTCCGCTCGTCGAATGAACTCGATCAAGCCGTCAAAACAGCGGCGCAGCCCGCCATGCTCGATTTCTACGCGGACTGGTGCGTGAGTTGCAAGGAGATGGAGAAATTCACCTTCAACGACCCGCGCGTTCAGGCGAAATTGAAGCAGATGAACCTGCTACGCGCCGACGTCACCGCGAACAATGCAGACGATCAAACGCTGCTCAAACGCTTCAGCCTGTTCGGTCCGCCGGGCATCATTTTCTTCGATCACGGAGGGAAGGAAGTGTTGCGAGTGGTGGGCTACGAGTCTGCGGATAAGTTCTTGCGGACGCTAGATCGGGCGGGTGCTTCGGGGGCTTGACGGTTAGCAACTCGGCGACGCGCGCGATTCGTAAGCGGCGATGTCCTATGCGTGCGCGCAAGCATCGCTGCATTACACGCCATACTTCTGCACCGGAACCACGAAAGCATTTGCATCGCTCTATCCAGGACGAACTGATGCAATTGACATCACGCCCATAAAAAACGGAGGCGCGACTCAAAGGTCCGCCTCCGTTTTTCTCAACGGTTAACAAGCCCACCGTCAACAGGCAGCGCTTCAGCTTACTTCTGCGAGCGCAGCATCCGCGCGGCATCCAGCGCGAAATACGTCAGAACCCCGTCCGCGCCAGCCCGCTTGAACGCCAGCAGCGATTCCATCATGACCTTGTCGTGGTCCAGCCATCCGTTCTGCGCAGCCGCCTTCAGCATCGCGTATTCGCCGCTGACCTGGTACACGTAGGTCGGGAACTGAAACTCGTCCTTCACGCGGCGCACGATATCCAAATACGGCATGCCCGGCTTGACCATCACCATGTCCGCGCCTTCGTTGATATCCGCTTGCACTTCGCGCAGCGCTTCATTCGAATTGGCCGGGTCCATCTGGTAGGTCATCTTGTTGCTCTTGCCGAGGTTCGTCGCGGAACCGACAGCATCGCGGAACGGGCCGTAGAACGCCGACGCGAACTTGGCCGCGTAAGCCATGATCCGCGTATGGATGTGACCCTCGCTTTCGAGCATCTCTCGGATCGCGCCGATGCGACCGTCCATCATGTCCGAAGGTGCGACGATGTCGACGCCCGCCTCAGCCTGCGCACACGCCTGTTCGACGAGAATCTCAACGGTCTCGTCGTTGATCACATACCCAGCTTCGTCGAGCACACCGTCCTGGCCGTGACTCGTGTACGGATCGAGCGCGACATCGGTGAGCACGCCCAGCTCGGGGAAATTCTTCTTCAGCTCGCGAACCGCGCGCGGGATCAGGCCGGCCGAATTGGTCGCCTCGCGGCCATCGGGCGTCTTCAGCGAGGGCTCGATCGCGGGGAACAGCGACAACACCGGCACGCCCAGTTCGAGGCATTGCTCGGCGACGCCCATCAGCAGATCGACCGACACGCGTTCGACGCTCGGCATCGACGGCACGGCTTGCCGCACGTTCGTGCCTTCGACGATGAACACGGGGTAGATCAGATCGTTGGTGGTGAGGATGTTTTCGCGCATCAGGCGACGCGAGAAGTCGTCACGGCGCATGCGGCGCGGACGGTAGTGCGGGTAGAAGCTCATATCGGATCGAAGCTCGTGGATGTGTGGAGTGGACAAGTAACGCCTGCCTCCGCTCCCGGAAACTTTTCGAGACAATGGTATATCATACCGATCGAGCAAGGCGCCTTGCGCTGACCTCCCCGCTTCTCCTCCCTGAGCGGGTGCCTGTCGTTTTTTCGATTAGGCTGTTTGACCCGCCGTTCAAGCGGCGGGTTTTTTTATGGGGGCCGGAAAATAGCGATATCGGCTGTCGGGGCCGGGCAGCCGCGCTTACTGCGCGGGGGCCGTTTCGCCCTTCGCGTTGGGGATCAGCCAGCTTTCGATCAGTTCGTGTGCTTCGTCGATCCCGACGCGCTTGAGCGCCGAAAACAGTTGTGCGGTCAGTTCGCCCTGGTAGCCGGCGGCGCGATATTCAGCCAGACCTTTCTGCGTGGCGCGCAACGCGTTCACGCTTTCCTGGCGCGTCAATTTGTCGCATTTGGTCAGCAGCGCGTGGATCGGCTTGCCGGTCGGCGCGAACCACTCGATCATGCGCCGGTCCAGATCGGTCAACGGGCGGCGCGAGTCCATCATCAAAATCATGCCACGCAGTTGCGAGCGCGATTGCAGGTAGGTGGACAGCAGCGCTTCCCAGTGAGCCTTGGCCGCGCCCGGCACTTCCGCGTAACCGTAGCCCGGCAGGTCGACCAGATGCGCGGTCGGCTCGTCCGCCTTGCCCACCGAAAAGTAATTGATGTGCTGCGTGCGTCCCGGCGTCTTGCTGGCGAAAGCCAGCCGCTTCTGATTGCACAGAATGTTGATGGCCGTAGACTTGCCCGCGTTCGAGCGTCCCGCGAAGGCGATCTCGGGTTGCGCGGTTGCCGGCAGATCGCGCAGGTGATTGACGGTCGTGAAAAAATGGGATTGGTGGAGCAGGAAGGACATGATCAGGCCAGGATTCGAGACGCCGGGGAACCCGGAGTGGGGACGGGTCAAGCCCGACTGGCGTCTTAGCGATTAGCGAGTTATTGTACAATACGATGGTTTACTGAAAACCTGAGGGGGCCAGCCCGCGTGCCTTGGCGGCTCCTGGCGGTCACTCGGTCGCCGTCGTATTTTGCAAAACCTCTAAAATCCCACAAGACGAGACAGGGTGTGCGAATGAATCGACTGAGCAAGACTCTGATGGTGCTTCATGTAGCGGCAGGTCTTTCAGGTTTGGCAATTCAGGCACGAGCAGCAGAACCGGCGAAGCCGGACGTCAATCGGGGGCAGGCAATCGCGGTGCAGGTGTGCGCGTCATGTCACGGTGCAGACGGCAACAGTGCCGGCGGCGCGTATCCGAAGCTGGCGGGCCAGCATCCCGAGTATCTCGTCAAGCAGCTCAAGGACTTCAAGATTCAGCCGGGCGCAAAGCAGCCCGCGCGCAACAATGCGATCATGGCGGGCATGGCTGCGGCGCTCTCCGAACAGGACATGGTCAACGTCGCTGCCTATTTCGCGGCGCAGACCCCGAAACCAGGCTATGCGCACAACAAGGACACCGTCGCGCTCGGCCAGAAGATTTATCGAGGCGGGGTCGCCGACAAGGGCGTGCCGGCGTGCGCCGCGTGCCACGGGCCGACTGGTCAGGGGATTCCGTCACAATTCCCACATCTGTCGGGGCAGTGGGCGGAGTATTCGGTGACGCAGCTGGCCGCGTTTACGCAAGGTCCTGGCGCGCGCAACAACAACGAGGCGATGCACACCATTGCGTCGCGTCTGTCGGACAGCGAGATCAAGGCTGTGGCCGATTACATCGCGGGCTTGCGTTAAGAGTTCGCGCGCAAGTGCAACCGGCCCTTCAAGGCCGGTACAAAACAAGAAAAGGGTGAGGGCGTCGTGGGTGCGACAGCCCTTCACCCTTTTTTGCTGTTCAGTCGGAGTATGAATGAGCGTCACCACGTCGGGTTTGCAGTCGAAGTCGGGCAACCGCGTCATTCGCAGCGTCGTCGAAGTCTTGAGTTCGATGCGTTTCGCGATTGCGCTGCTCGTGATTCTGTCGATCGCCAGCATCATCGGCACCGTCCTCACGCAGGACGATCCGTATCCCAACTACGTCAATCAGTTCGGCCCGTTCTGGGCGGACATCTTCCGCGCGCTGAGCCTGTACACGGTGTACAGCTCGTGGTGGTTCATGCTGATTCTTGGCTTTCTGATGGTGTCGGTATCGCTGTGCGTGATTCGCAATGCGCCGAAGATGCTCGCCGACGCGAAGAGCTGGAAGGACAAGGTCCGCGAAGGCAGCTTGCGCGCGTTCCACCACAAGGGCGAATTCGCGGTGCACGGCACGCGCGCGCACACTTCGGCGGTGCTCGCCAAACTCTCGGCCAGGCTCGGCTACAAGTTCGTCACGCGTGAGTCGGAGGGGGCGACGCTGATCGCCGCCAAGCGCGGCGCGTTGACCAAGTTCGGCTACATCTCCGCTCACCTTGCGATCGTTGTGATCTGCGTCGGCGGCCTGCTCGACAGCAACTTGCCGATCAAGCTGCAAATGTGGCTGTTCGACAAGTCGCCGATCCGCGCCAACACGGTGATCAACGAGATTCCGCCGGAGCATCGTCTGTCGCAGTCGAACCCGACTTTTCGTGGTTATGCATGGGTGCCGGAAGGCCAGCACGTCTCGACGGCGATCCTGAACCAGCCGGACGGCTCTCTGATTCAGGACCTGCCGTTCTCGATCGAGCTGAACAAGTTCATCGTCGACTACTACTCGACGGGCATGCCGAAGCTGTTCGCGAGCGACATCGTGGTGGTGGATCACAAGACCGGCGCACGCGTGCCGGCGCGCGTCGAAGTGAACAAGCCGTTCGAATACGACGGCGTGTCGATTTATCAGTCGAGCTTCCAGGACGGCGGCTCGCAGATGCAGATGACTGCCTACCCGATGACCGGTGCAAGCGCAAAGGCCGCGCCGTTCGGCGGCACGATCGGCGGCAATGCGCCGCTTAGCTCGGCGACGCCACTCGCAGACGGCCAGACGGTCGAATTCGCCGATTTCCGCGCGATCAACGTCGAAAATATCTCGAACGGCAGCGGCCAGACCGATGCCCGCGGTGTCGCCGCGCATCGCTCGCTGAAAGAAGCGTTCGACGAGCGCCTCGGCTCCGGCGCGAAGAGCTCGAAGCCGCTCGATCTGCACAACGTCGGCCCCTCGGTGCAGTACAAGGTGCGCGACAAGGACGGCCAGGCGCGCGAGTACAACAACTACATGCTGCCGGTGGACGTCGCGGGCGAGAAGATGTTCCTTGCCGGCATGCGCTTGAATCCGGACGACCCGTTCCGCTACCTGCGCATTCCCGCCGACAGCGGCGGCACCGTCAAGGAATGGATGAACCTGCGCGCCACGCTCGAAGATCCGGCAATGCGCGCCGCGGCCGCGCACCGTTTCGCGCAGCGCTCGGTGCCGGGTTCGAATCCCGAACTGCAACAGCATCTCGATGAAAGCGCGCTGCGTGTGCTGACCCTTTTTGCCGGCGCGGACAGCAGCACCAAACTGCCGAACGGCCAGGCGGCCGGCGGCTTCCAGGCGATTGCCGGCTTCATCGACCATTCGGTGCCGAAAGGCGAGCAGGAGAAGGCTGCGGGCCTGCTGCTGCGCATGCTCGAAGGCGCGACGTGGGATCTGTGGCAACTGTCCCGCGGGCGGCTCGGCGAGGCCGACGCGCAGGCGAATGCGGACGCGAGCCGTTTCGTCCAAAGCTCGATCAACGCGATATCCGACAGCTTTTTGTATGGATCGCCGGTTTACTTGCAGCTTGACTCTTTCAAGCAGGTGCAAGCTTCGGTATTTCAGTTGACGCGCGCGCCGGGCAAAAAAGTCGTGTATCTTGGCAGCCTGCTCCTCGTGTTGGGCATCTTTTCGATGTTCTACGTGCGCGAACGGCGCCTCTGGTTCTGGCTCAAAGATACCGATCACGGCACGCAGGTCGTCATGGCGATGTCGAGCGCGCGCAAAACGCTCGATTTCGAAAAAGAGTTCGTCCAGACGCGCGATGCCGTAGGCGCCGCGCTGGGCGCTAAGCTCATCGAAGCAGCCGACGCCGCCGGCGCCTCCAGCAACCCCGGCAATGCTGGCGCGCCGTCCGCAAGCTCACAAGATTCGACCCGGTAAGATCATGGACTTGACTCAGGTTTCCTCATCCTCTTCCCCCTCGCGGCCCGACAGATCGTTCGCGAGCGAGACGCTCAACGTCGCGCAGTACGACGAGCGGCCGTTTCTGAAGCGGCTCGGCATCGTCGACTGGCTGTTCGCCGTGGCGATGGTCGCGGGCGCCGGGTTTGCGCTGTCGCGCTACTACCCGTTCATGAACTACTACGACAAGCTGGTGCTGGTGTGCGCGGTGCCGGTGTTCGTCGTGCTCGGGTGGCGCTGGAAACCGGTGCGTCCTTTGATGGTGGGAATCGCCGCGCTGTCGTTGCTGGCGATCCAGATCTATCAGGGGGATCTCAGCCGCGCGGATAACGCGTTCTTCCTCAAGTATTTCCTGTCGAGCCAATCCGCGATTCTGTGGATGAGCGCGCTCTTCGTGTTCGCCACCGTGTTCTACTGGATCGGTCTCATATCGCGCTCGCCGACCGGCGCGGCGATCGGCTCGAAGATGACGTGGGCCGCGGTCGTGATGGGCTTCGTCGGCATGATGGTGCGCTGGTACGAGTCGTACCTGATCGGCGCGGATGTCGGCCATATTCCAATCTCGAACCTCTACGAAGTGTTCGTGCTGTTCAGCCTGATCACCGCGCTGTTCTATCTGTACTACGAGCAGCACTACAACACCCGCGCGCTCGGCGCGTTCGTGCTGCTGGTGATCAGCGCGGCCGTCGGCTTCCTGATGTGGTACTCGGTCGCGCGCGACGCGCAGCAGATCCAGCCGCTGGTTCCGGCGCTGCAAAGCTGGTGGATGAAGATTCACGTGCCGGCGAACTTCATCGGCTATGGCAGCTTTGCGCTGTCGGCGATGGTCGGCGTCGCGTATCTGGCGAAAGATCGCGGTATGCTGGCGGACCGCCTGCCGGCGCTCGACGTGCTCGACGACCTGATGTACAAGTCGATCGCCGTCGGCTTTGCGTTCTTCACGATCGCCACGATTCTCGGCGCGCTGTGGGCTGCGGAAGCGTGGGGCGGCTACTGGAGCTGGGACCCGAAGGAAACGTGGGCGCTGATCGTCTGGCTGAACTACGCGGCCTGGCTGCACATGCGTCTGATGAAGGGGCTGCGCGGTGCGGTCGCGGCATGGTGGGCGCTGACCGGCCTGCTCGTGACGACCTTCGCGTTCCTCGGCGTCAACATGTTCCTGTCGGGCCTGCATAGCTACGGCAAGCTGTAATATCCGCCGCTCTGGACCGACCAAGAACCGCCGCGTGCTTTGCACCGGCGGTTTTTTTATAACTGGCGGAATATTGACGGCATCCAATGTGTTCGTTACGCAAGTACCTATGGATGACTGGACGAACGCCAGTACGGGCGAACATCAATATGGCCGCGTCGGATACACAAGCCGACGCGCCGGCAAGGAGCAGCACGATGTGGATCAAGCGAAGTGACAGAATGCGACTCGTCGGCGACGACATCGCGCGCAGCGAAATCACGCCGCAGTGCGTTTTCGAGAACCGGCGGCGCGTGTTGCAAGCGGCCGGCGCGGCGGCGCTCGGCGGTTTGATCGGCGGGAGCGGTGAGGCGCGGGCGGCCTACACGTCGCCGGACCCGAAGGCGCAGAAACTGGCGGCCAAGACGAACACCAGATTCGTCGCGCTCGACAGGATCACACCGTACAAGGACATCACCACATACAACAACTTCTACGAGTTCGGCACCGACAAGAGCGATCCCGCGCATAACGCGGGGACGTTGCGGCCGCAGCCGTGGAAGGTGAGCGTCGAGGGCGAAATCAAGAATCCGAAGGTGTACGACATCGACGAACTGCTGAAGCTCGCGCCGCTCGAAGAGCGTGTGTACCGGCTGCGCTGTGTCGAAGGATGGTCGATGGTGATTCCGTGGATCGGCGTGCCGCTGTCGGAGTTGATCAAGCGCGTGCAGCCGACCGGCAATGCCAGATACGTGCAGTTCATCACGTTGGCCGATCCGTCGCAAATGCCGGGCCTTTCGACGCCCGTGCTCGACTGGCCGTATTCCGAAGGGCTGCGCATGGATGAAGCGATGAACCCGCTGACGCTATTGACGATGGGGCTTTACGGCCAGGTGCTGCCGAATCAGAACGGCGCGCCGGTGCGGGTGGTGGTGCCGTGGAAATATGGTTTCAAGAGCGCGAAGTCGCTGGTGAAGATCCGCTTCCTCGACAAGCAGCCGCCGACCAGTTGGAACACATATGCGTCGAATGAATACGGCTTCTACTCGAACGTGAATCCTAACGTCGATCATCCGCGCTGGAGCCAGGCAACCGAACGGCGCATCGGCGAAGACGGCTTCTTCACGCCCAAGCGCAAGACGCTGATGTTCAACGGCTACGGCGATCAGGTCGCGTCGCTTTATCAGGGCATGGATCTGAAGAAGAATTTCTGAGGCACGTTAATGGCTTCCGATACGCAACCCATTGTCCAGCCCAAGCGCACGACACCGCGCGGGCAGGAGTTTGCGCCCTCAGCGCCGGCGACGGCAACGGTGAACAAACGTGCCGCGGGCGGCGCGCTCTGGATTGCGCCCGCCAAAATCGCAGTGTTTATCGCGGCATGGTATCCGCTCGCGCGCATCATACTATTCGGCGTGACCGAGCGGCTCGGCGCGAATCCGATCGAGTTCATCACACGCTCGACCGGCCTATGGACGCTCGTGTTTCTGTGCATCACGCTGGCGGTCACGCCGCTGCGTCGACTCACCGGCGTCGCCGCGTTCGTGCGTTTCCGGCGCATGCTCGGGCTCTACACGTTCTTCTACGCGACGCTGCATTTCACCACTTACCTCTGGTTCGACAAGTGGTTCGACGTTGCGGCCATTCTGAAGGACATCGGCAAGCGGCCGTTCATCACCGTGGGCTTCGCGGCGTTCGTGTTGCTGATCGCGTTGGCCGTGACGTCGCCGCGCGCGATGGTGCGCAGACTCGGCCGCCGCTGGCAGACGTTGCATCGCGCGATCTATGCGATCGGTGCGCTGGCGATCCTGCACTTCTGGTGGATGAAGGCGGGCAAGCACGATCTGCTGTTGCCGAAGATCTACGGCGCGATCATGGTGGCGTTGCTAGGGTGGCGATTGATCGTATGGCTGCGTGAGCGAAGGTTGAAGGCGCGTTGACGTTTGCCACGTGTGCCGGCTATAGCGAAGCGCGCAAATGG